>CBINJX010000108.1:0-9489 GCA_966251085.1 uncultured Verrucomicrobiales bacterium | reverse complement strand
TGGCGGTGGTGGAGCTGCTTCGATCGGATGCTGAAGAAATCCCTGCGGAGCGCACGCGCGAGGATCAACAACACATCCCTGTCTGCGGGTGCCCCGATCATCCTGGTCGGAGGCTGATCACCGTGGCAGTTCTGATACCAAATTCAGGATGCACTGGCTTTCTGAACAGCTGCCTTTCAGGTCCGAAGGACCGGCAATAATCCAGCCTAGCCCGGCCGAGGGCTGGGTGGGCGCAACAAAGGGAACGAGGTCTCACAAGGAAGTCGTGTTACCGGAGCGCCTTTCCCTCCTTTTTCTGCGCTCGCGCGGTGGCTCCGCCGCCGTGTGCCGTCTCTTCGGGGCTCTGCCCCGCGTTCGGCGGATTGGCCGCACAAAGCCAGCTATGCTATCGACCGGCAGATCCCGCATATGCCAACCGAGGGGCAGAGCCCCTGAAGAACGGCACACGAGGGCAGAGCCCTCGCGCGAGCGCGTTTGGAATGGGTACGGTGGAGGAGTAGAGCCTCCATGCTTCCCTGGACTCATTACCGCTCTTGTTCGTGTTCGTTGCTGAAGGACCGCTTTAGTTTCCCTGCATTCAGCACCTGCTCCGCCAAACGACCGCGCTCCTGCAGACCGCGAACGCTTTCTTTCTCCAACCCAGCCCTCAGTCGGGCTGGGATGAGCTAAAACGCTCCTTCCGAGCTGAACGCGTGGATGAAAAAGCGATGTCGAGCTGAAGAGTCCAATGTGTGCTGTGCCTGATATTATCACCTCGGCAGCTATGGCGTGTATGTGAAGAGAAGCAGAGTAGCATGTGAGCCGCGCCGGACTCGCGCAGGACTCGGAGCAAGGATGCTCCGACCACCCGCAGCCAGGATGGCTGACGCTACGGCGCAAGCGCCCCGCCGCTGCGCAAACCCACCTCTCACGTCTCACTTCTCACTTCTCACGCCCATCCCCCTGATCCTTTCCCCCCGTCAGCCAATCGATCCCAAACCGCGCGAGGGTGATCTTTTCATACGGGTTCTTCTCGCCGTTCTCGAAGAAGCAGAGAGCTGTGCCGTCGGGCAGGCTGGCAATCGATGAATAAGCCGCCGGGCCGGGATGGAGCACCTTGCTCTCGGGCCAGGTCTCGCATTCATCATATGATAGGCGGACTGTCAGGTTCTCCCGTTTCTTCTGCGTAGCCGGATTTGAAAAGAGGATGCGGCTCTTGCCGGCTTCGGACCAGGAGTAGCGCTGGAGACTTGCCTGGCAGGTGGGCTCGATCAGCACGGGATCGAGCCGGCTGCCGGACCACGTGAGGCCGTCGTCGGAACTGGTGGCGATCGCCCGGTTGCTCCGTTGCGGTTTGTAATTGCGCATGTTCAGCAGCAGTTTGCCGTCGGCGAGTTCCACCACTTCGCACTCGTTCCCGCCCGGATCGCTGATCCCGCCGATCTGCCAAGTCTTGCCGTGATCGTCGCTGTAGATGACGTGAGAGAACTCGCCTTTGTTGCGGTGATCGCAGGGAATCACCAGACGCCCCGCGCGGGTCTGGATGCCTGCACCGGGGCCGGTGGCGTACCATGTCCACTCCGGCTTCTTCACTGAAGAGGTGATCTCGACCGGCTTTGCCCATGTCATGCCATCATCGGTGCTATGGCTGAGCCAAACGGTGCGGGTGCTCTGCGCTGTTCCCTTGTCGATGTGATGCTCGGTGTCTTTGCCGAGATTGTGAGTCATCAGCAGCCAGATCGTGCCCGTGGTGCGGTCCACGACAGGGCAGGGGTTTCCGCAGGTGTTTTCGGCATCGTCCCAGACGATCTGCTGCGGCGAAAACGTGCGACCGCCGTCGGTGCTCCTCTTGATCATTAAGTCGATATCCCCGGCGTCTCCGCTGCCATGCTTACGACCTTCGCAGAAGGTGAGTACCGTGCCTTTCGGGGTAACGATGACCGAAGGGATGCGATAGGACTTATACCCATCGCGCCCGCTGGTGAAGACATCGACTTTTTCAGGCTCGGCGCCTGTGACGGAGGCGGCGTGAAGGAAGAGGAGGGCGGCTGCGATGGGGAGGGGGATTTTCATCGGTATGGACGCAATCGTTTCGGGCGATGCTCCATTAGAGTGCATCAGCCCGGATGCACAAGATCCGCAGGCAGGGGCAGGTCCTCGCCGCGCCTCATTTATTTGCAGCAACCGAACGCCCGTCGCGTACACGGCAGACGATTATCCGGGGAATACTGTCGAGGAACACGCTGTAGGAGTGACGACAGATACAGAGAAAATGGAGGTCAGGCGTATGAATGCAGGAAGACGAATCTGTGTTTCGATCTACGTGATGGTGCTTTCTGTGTTTGCGGCAATCAGGGTGGATTCCGGCATGGCTCAGGAGCGCACCGGTAAGCCGGGATCCCCCAATGCTACGAGTACCGTTGATGGCCGGTATCTGCCTAATCCTCCTCAACCCTTTGGTGGAAAAATCGGATTGAGCGCCCCGGAGTCGCAGCCGTTCTGGAATCCGAAGATTGTGCCGCCAAAGGGCGCGCCAAATGTGCTGCTGATCATGACCGATGATGCGGGGTACGGTGTTCCCGGAACTTTCGGCGGAGTGATTCCAACTCCGGCTCTGGACCGGATTGCCAAGACGGGACTGCGTTATACACGGTTTCACTCCACTGCGCTTTGTTCGCCATCACGAGCCGCGCTCATTACCGGCCGGAACCATCACGCCGTGGGCTCCGGTGTTGTCCTCGAGCAAGCCACTGCCTTCCCGGGCTATGATGGAATTATCGGTGCCGATAACGGCACCATCGGAGAGATCTTGAAGCAAAATGGCTATGCCACCTCGTGGTTCGGTAAAAATCACAATACACCGAGCTATCAGTACAGTTTGGCCGGTCCCTTTGATCAGTGGCCAACTGGGATGGGCTTCGACTATTTCTATGGGTTCATGGGCGGTGAAACCGACCAGCACCAGCCGTTTCTTTTCCGCAATACGAGCCAGATCTTCCCCTGGCGTGAGAACCCGGATTTCAACCTCGTCACGGGCATGGCGGACGAGGCCATCGACTACTTGAGGAAGCTCAACGTATCCGCACCGGACAAGCCGTTCTTTTGCTATTACGTCCCAGGCGCCACGCACGCTCCGCATCAGCCGACGAAGGAATGGATCGACAGAATCCGCGAGATGCATCTGTTCGATGAGGGGTGGAATAAAATCCGGGAAACGATCTTCGCCAACCAGAAGCGGTTGGGAGTCATCCCGGCGGATACACAGTTGACGCCGTGGCCGGATGATCTGCAGAAGTGGGACGATCTCACGGCGGATGAGAAAAAGTTATTCATCCGCCAGGCTGAGGTCTTTGCCGCATACGTCGCTTATACCGATCACGAGATCGGGCGCGTCATCCAGGCGGTCGAAGAGATGGGCAAGCTGGATAACACACTCATCATCTATATTGAGGGTGACAACGGTACCAGTTCCGAAGGCTCCCTGCTCGGCACGCCGTTTGACTTGGCGGCGCTGCAGCAGATCGTGCTGCCTGTCGCCGAACAACTGAAGTTCTATGATGAATGGGGCTCAGCGGCCACTCAACCGCACATGGCTGCGGGGTGGGCATGGGCTTTCAGCACACCCTTCAAGTGGGTCAAGCAGGTTGCCTCGCACTTCGGCGGAACCCGCCAGGGAATGGCGATCTCCTGGCCGAGCCGTATCAAGGACCAGGGCGGGATTCGCGCTCAGTTCCATCACATGGTAGATATCGTGCCGACGATCCTGGAAGCGGCCGGCATTCCGGCTCCACAAATGCTGAATGGTGTTGCCCAGAAGCCGATCGAAGGAGTCAGCATGGTTTATAGCTGGGACAAAGCGAATGCTGGCGCTCCGTCGAGACGACAGACGCAGTATTTCGAGATGTTTGGCAACCGCGCCATTTATCACGACGGCTGGTTCGCTTGCACCACGCCTCCTGTAGCACCGTGGTTCATGGGGACAAAGCCGATGCCGAACGTGGTGAATGGTTACCAGTGGGAGCTGTACAACATCGAGAAGGACTACTCCCAGAACGACAACCTTGCGGCGAGGATGCCCGAGAAGCTGAAAGCGATGCAGGAGTTATTCCTCGTGGAAGCGACTAAAAACCAGGTCCTGCCGCTGGATAACAGCGTCATGGAGCGCGTCCTTGCGCCCAAGCCTAGCTACCTTGCGGGACGGGATCTCCTTGTTTACTCCGGCGAAATATCGGGGCTGCCGGACTGTGCTGCACCCAGCGTCCTTGCAAAATCCTTTACGCTCACAGCCGATGTCGATGTTCCCGCTGAGGGCAACGGGATGATTGTTACCCAGGGCGGGAATTTCGGAGGGTATGGCTTTTATCTGGTAAAGGGCAGGCCGGTATTCACGTACAATCTCTTGAGTACGGCCCGGTTCCGCTGGGAAGGGCCGGAAGCACTCACCCCGGGCAAGCACACCCTCACGTTTGATTTCACATACGACGGTCCGGGACTGGGCAAGGGTGGGACTGGTGTCCTGAAAGTGGATGGCAACGAGGTCGCCAGTAAACAGATCCCGAATACTATCCCGGTCGTGGTGAGCCTGAATGAAACCTTCGATGTCGGCGTGGATACGCGGACCGGCGTAGATGAAAAGGATTACCAGGTTCCGTTTCAATTCAATGGCAAGCTCAACAAGGTCAGTTTCAAACTCGGACCGCCTCAGGTTGACGGTTCCAGCCTCAAACAAACTGCGGAGGATAACCCTGAGGCTCGCAAGGAAACCGGTGCCAATGCTCCCTCTGCGGAACGTCCTTCATCATCAACACGCGAGACGGAGCGACAAACGCCCGCTCCTCAATAAGGACGCGCCTCAGAGTACGGCATCCCCCGGGAAAGTTGACGATGGTCGTTCCGAGTCGCCGCATCGAAAGGGCGGAGAAAAGGCGAAGTCATTGGCCGGTTCAGTGATGAAGCGGTGATCCTGCTTCACGAAGTATGGGGTGTTTATGCCGCCATCCTTGTTCGGGCTTCAACTCGTGCGGGCAGCCACCTTCTCAATCGCTTTCTCCAGGCGCTCAGGATCGACCGGCTTCACCAGGTGTTCGCTGAACCCCGCTTCACGACTTCTCTTCACATCCTGCTCCATTCCATGTCCGCTCATGGCGATGCCGGGCACCGGATGCGTTTCACGTAGGAACTGCATCAGCTCGTAGCCCGAACCATCGGGCAGCTCGATATCGCTCAGCACAAGGTCGAGTGGTTCGGTTTCAGCTGCGGCTTCGGCATCATGCAGTGAAGTGCTGATGTGGACGTGATGCCCGCGACGTTCGAGAATGCGGGCCAGGATCCGCGCAGTGTCGGTGTGGTCTTCCACGAGAAGAATGCGCAGATGCCGAGGGGTGATACGCTTCTCCGGTGCGCCCGGCTGAGCGGGAGCCTGGAGCGACTGAGAAGCTGCTACAGGAAGCTCAAGGGTAAAGGTGGCGCCAAGTCCTTCCCCGGGGCTCTCGGCTGAGAGAGTGCCCCCATGCAGCTTCGCGAGTTTGTCGCTGATTGCCAATCCGAGCCCGAGTCCACCGAAACGCCGGGTCGTGTCAGCGCCACCCTGCTCGAATGGCTGAAAGAGTCTTGCAAGCAGTTCCGGAGCGATTCCGATCCCAGTGTCACTGATGTCGATGCGCACGCGTTGAGGATGGGGGTTGCTGGCCCGCACCGTGATCTTTCCTCGGAATGGAGTGAACTTCGCGGCGTTCTTCAGGAGGTTCCAGAGAATCTGCTGCAACCGGGCGACATCCGCTTCGACGTGTGGGTGTGTGGCACGGAGCTCGGTTTCAACCTGAAGCTGCTTGGCCGTGAATTCGCCGGCGAGAATTTCCATCACGTGCTGGATTACCTCGTTCACGCTGGTCCTCTGGAGTTGCAGCTCGAGCTTGCCACAGGCGATTCGGGTTTCGTCGAGCAGGTCATCGATCAGATGAGCTTGCACATCGATGTTCCGGTGGATCGTGGCGCCCAGTTCACGGACAGGCTCAGGAAGGCCACTGTCCTGCTCGATCATATGCGTGGCCAGGAGCACAGGGGCAAGCGGTGTCCGAAGCTCATGGCTGAGCATCGCCAGGAACTGATCCTTGGCTCGACTGGTACGTTCCGCGGCCTCGTGTGCTGCCCGCAGCGCCTCTGCTTCTTTGCGATGCGTAAGATCGCACACAAAGCCCAGGAGGTTTCCGTTGGCTTTCCGGCGTGCCCGGAGTTCGACCGGCACACGTGTGCCGTCCTTGTGGACCAAAGACCACTCCGACTGATCGAATCTGTGTGCCAAGACCTCTTTCCACATGATTTCGAAGCGCGGATGGTCTTCCGGTGCAATCAGTTGGAGGGCAGTCATGTGCAGCAGCTCCTTTCTGGAATAGCCGCTGATTTGGCACGCCATATCGTTGACCAGCAGAAGATGCCCTTGCGGATTGCATACCAGGATTCCGTCGAATGCCTGCTCGACGATCGTGCGGTACCGCTCTTCGCTTTCCTTCACCGCGCGCTCAGCCAGTTTCCGCTCGGTGATCGGTATATGAGCAATCACGATGCGCACCGCTCCCTCATCCAGGTATCGATAAGCTCGTGCGACAAACCAGCGCTCCTCTGTCGGGGAATGGCACGGGTACTCGAGGGAATACTCGGACAACCGTCCGGCGAGCATCTCACGGAGAGCTGAGCCACATTCCCCGGCTGTCGGTTCGCCCACTGCTGCATCGCATACCTCCAGATAGTTTGCTCCTTCGCAAACCTCTGTGCGGATCGGGGGATTGGCCGCCGCGAACTCGCGCCAGGCCCGATTGACGAAGATGATCGTCCCGGTTTCATCCAGGATACAGAAGTGGCCCTGAAGCACGTCGAGTGCGGCGCGGTTGAGCTTTGCTCCCTGGGTTTGTTCAGGGGACGATGAACTATGCTTCTGAAACTTCGGAAGCACTGCCCGGTATAACCAGGCCACAGACGCAAGAAGGCCGGCGCCACCCAGCACCAACGCGCCCGGGGAGGAAAACAGCGTTTTTATCCCTCGCTCCGGGACCTCTGAATGTCGTTGTGAGCGTCTATACCGGATTGGGACTAAATCCATCATGACCTCTATGGTTGCCGCACTCAGTCCCGCCAAATTTCGCACACGGGTAACTAGCAGGCAAACGCTCAAGTTTCCGCCGTGCTCACATACGCCACGATGAGGCGCCCACCCGCATCCCGGCAGTGGCAACTCTGACTTTGAGTCCAAGAAAGTTCCTCCATAGAGATCAGGTCGATGCGCCGTTTGGCATCGGCGCCTCTCCGGACGTCCCCCCTTCACCTCCGAACCATGAACCGACTGTTCCCCCTCTGCTGTACGCTCCTGCTGTTGTTCATCATTCAGGCCGGCGCCGCCCCCGTGCCGCTTTTCGATGCCAATATCCTTCGCCGTTTTGGTGATCCGGAATCTCCACGGATCGCACTCGCACCTTTCAAGGATGGAAAATTCGTAGTGGAGAATAATGAAGTAATCATCTTCGCAGGGCAGACGAATCTCGTTCGCGAACAGAAGGCCGGGGAACTGGAAGCGCTGTTGGCGAAACTGCTCAATGACCGCCGCCCACGGTTCCGCTCGATGGCGTGGGAAGCTGATACCGTTTACGAGCAGTGGCGTGACCTGAACTTCGGTCCGTGGGCCGGGCAATTGGAGGCTGCCGGGGCCACGATGGTGGTAGCGCAGTTTGGTCAGGTAGAAGCCCTGGACGGTGCTGCCCGGCTGCCGGAGTTCACCGCGGCGTATCATCGGCTGCTCGATGAGTTCAGCCGTCGCACACAGCGTCTGGTACTGCTGTCGCCGATCCCTTTCGAAAAGCCGCTCG
The DNA here is from genome assembly GCA_966251085.1 of uncultured Verrucomicrobiales bacterium. Lineage (GTDB taxonomy): Bacteria > Verrucomicrobiota > Verrucomicrobiia > Chthoniobacterales > Chthoniobacteraceae > CBINJX01. The sequence continues at coordinate 1,654 of CBINJX010000108.1, read as the reverse complement.
CCTCGCACGCACCCGATCTTTCAAAGCGCAATGAGGATGTGCGCGCTTATGTGAATGCGATCCGCGAGATCGCTCGTCAGCGTGGGGCCGTCTTTGTGGACCTCTTTACGCCTTTCGCCGGGAAAGCGGAGGAGCGCCTTACGGACAATGGGATCCACCTGAACGAGGCCGGCCTGAACCGCGTGGCGCAGCTCGTCGTTGAGCAGCTTGGACTCGGGGCAGCCAAGCCCGAGATCTCCGCGGAAGCACGCACTGCAATCCTGGAGAAGAACCGGCTCTGGTTTGATACATGGCGTCCGGCAAACTGGAACTTCGTCTATGGCGATCGCATCACGCAGCTTTTTGCCAAGGCTCTCGGAGATGCGCCTTCACTGCGGGAGAGCTTTGAGCAGAACAAACCGCTCATCGCTGAACTGGACACCCGCATCCATGCGCTGCTGCGTGGGGAGAAGGTATCGGTGCCGGTGGCTTCTAAACCGGAGGCACAGCCCGACGCGGAACAACTCACACCAGAGGCGCAGCTTGCCACGTTCAAGATGGCCGAAGGTTATGAGGTGCAACTCTTCGCTTCCGAGCGCGACGGAGTGGTGAAGCCGACACAGTTTTCATGGGATGAATGCGGACGGCTTTACGTCGCCTGCTCGCCGACTTACCCGCATATTACACATGGAGCTAAGCCGGGAGATTACATTCTCGTACTGGAAGACACGGATGGTGACGGGCGCGCGGATAAGAGTTGGCGCTTCGCGGAGGGGCTCACAATGGTGCAGGGCGTGGAGCCGGGAGATGGTGGTTTGTATGTATGCGACTTCGATCAGTTGGTGCACATGCGGGATACCGATGGTGATGGAAAAGCTGATCAGCGCCGTGTGCTGTTCTCGGGGTTTGGCGTGGGCGACACGCATCAACTCATCAACTCCATCACGCACGGTCCGGATGGTAGCCTATGGTTCACACAAGGCCTGCACGCTTTTTCACGGCTTGAGACGCCCTGGGGCATTGCGCGTCTCGACAAGGCTGGCGTCTGGCGGCTGCGCCCGCGCACCCAGCGGCTCGATGCCTTTTTCGGCGGGGGTAGGGCGGGGCACAACTGCTGGGGTGTAGTCTTCGACGCTTACGGCCAGGTGTTTCACAAGACGGGCGATCGCCCGGATGGATACTACACCGTGCCGGGCATGGTCCGTCTCTCGAACCCCGACGAGTACCACGGCCGCGGTTCGATGTTCCTCACTCCGATGAAAACCACTTCGCTGGAAATCATCGGTACCCGAGCGTTTCCGGAGGAAATGCAGGGAGTTGCGATTACCGCCGGTTTCATGGGAAACACCGTCGAGCTGCATCGGATCGAGGACGACGGCTCCGGCTTCCGCACCAAGCTGCTTCCCAAGCTGCTGCAATCCTCCGCTGAAGCGTTCCGACCGGTGGATATCAGCGTCGGGCCGGATGGCGCGATCTATCTGGCCGATTGGTACAATCCGGTGATCGGACATTATCAGGCCAGCTACGCCGATCCGAACCGCGACAAGAGTCACGGCCGCATCTGGCGGATCACGGCCAAAGGACGCGCACCGGTTCGCCAGCCGAACCTCGCTGCAATGAAACCCGCCGAGTTGCTGGAGCAGTTGCGCTCGCCGGAGCGCTGGACGCGGGCGCA
>CBINJX010000107.1:0-9493 GCA_966251085.1 uncultured Verrucomicrobiales bacterium | reverse complement strand
CGGGACGCTCCGAGGGGTATCGAGCCGCGCACCCCTCGTTCGACGCCCAGATGGCCGACCTGCACCCGCTCGGCCGAGCCGGGACCGCGGCAGAGGTCGCCGACGTGGTCGCGTTCCTGCTCTCCCCCGCGGCGGGTTTCGTGACTCCGAGCAGCGCTGTAGTCATGGGTCTGCTCGGCGGCATCATCCCTTTCCTGGCGGTCGCTTACATGAAGCGGATGCTCGGCTATGATGACGCGCTCGATACCTTCGGTGTACACGGCGTGGGAGGAACGCTCGGTGCGATCCTCACCGGCGTCTTCGCTGACAACAGCGTGAACTCCGTGGTCGGAGGCGTGAAGGAAGGGCTCGTCGTTGCACAGCTCATGGCCATCGGCGTGACGGTCGTCCTCTCCGTGGTCGCTACCGCGATCATCGCCTTTATCGTAAAAGCGATCATCGGCCTCCGTGCGACGCCGGAGGTGGAAACCCAAGGCCTGGATATCAACGAGCACGGAGAAGAGGGCTATATCCTCTAATCCCGAGGGGCTCCTATCCGCTGAAATCACTTAGCGTTCCGGCCTGGTCGATCAACACGTCCACCGGGCCGGACATCCCTAACAAACAGAAGATGAAAAAAATCGAAGCGATCATCAAACCCTTCAAGCTGGAGGAAGTGAAAGACGCCCTCGCCGATCTCGGCATCGAGGGAATGACCGTCAGCGAGGTGAAGGGCTTCGGCCGGCAGAAAGGCCACACCGAGATCTATCGCGGCAGCGAGTACACCGTCGATTTCCTGCCGAAGATCAAGATCGAGGTCGTGCTCACCGACACACTCGTGGAGCCTGCGGTCAATGCGATCGTGAAAGCCGCAAAGACCGGAAAGATCGGCGACGGAAAAGTTTTTGTCGGCCCCATCGAAGAGGCGATCCGCATCCGCACGGACGAGGTAGGCGACAAGGCCGTGTAACTCTATTGTAGAGGGGTTACGCATCGCAAAGCCGGTGATGGGCGAAATGCCCATCACCGGCTTTGTCGTATAGGGTCTATCCCAGTAGAGCAAATTTCTCGTAATCTTAATGCTCTGGAACGAACGAGGTCAGGATTAAGGGCCTCTCCTATCCCGGACTGGCTCCGGGATGAGGGGCGGCTCCTCTACCCCCGACCGTCAATTTCCCTTTAGCCACTGGACCACTTCGCGAGCCCAGTAGGTGATGATCAGATCCGCGCCCGCCCGCTTGAAAGCAATCATCTGTTCGAGCACCGTGGCGCGTTCATCGAGCCAGCCGTTGGCTGCCGCGGCTTTGATCATCGCGTACTCACCGCTCACATTGTACACCGCCGTCGGCAGGCCGAAGCGATCCTTCACGCGCCAGACGATGTCGAGGTAAGGGATTCCCGGCTTTACCATCACGATGTCTGCGCCTTCGGCCACATCGAGCTCCACCTCGCGCAGCGCCTCCTGTCCGTTCGCGGCATCCATCTGATAGCTCCGGCGGTCTCCCGCCTGCGGTGTGCTTTCGGCAGCGTCACGGAACGGTCCGTAAAAAGCCGATGCGAACTTTGCTGCGTAGCTCATGATTACCGTCTGGTCGAACCCCGCGGCATCGAGTCCTGCACGCATGGCACCGATTCGGCCGTCCATCATGTCACTGGGAGCCACGATATCGGCCCCCGCAGCGGCATGAGAAACAGCAGCGCGGACGAGCAACTCCACGGATTCGTCGTTGTAAACGTGCACATGCTCGCCATCGAACTCCGTGATCCCGCAATGCCCGTGACTCATGAACTCGCAGAGGCAGACATCAGTGATCACGACCAGCCCCGGCACCGCACGTTTGATCGCCCGGACCGCCCGCTGCACGATACCGTTCTCGGCATAAGCCTGGGAGGCACGGTCGTCTTTCTCGGCAGGAATCCCAAAAAGCAGGATGCTCGTAACACCCGCCGCATAAGCTGCCGCCGCCTCTGCCACGACTTCACTCTCGGAGAGCTGAAACACCCCTGGCATGCTGGCGACCGGCGTCTTTTCCTTCACCTTCTCGCTGACAAAAAGAGGAAGGATGAAATCATCCGCCTGTAGCGTGGTTTCGCGAACGAGGCTGCGCAGTGCAGGAGAGCGGCGGAGACGCCGGGGACGGTTGGGTAAATTCATCGGGTGGTAAATGGTAGCCGGAAAGCCGGCACAAAATAAAAACGCTGCGCACCTCTCGATGCGCAGCGTTAATTGAGTCGAATAAACCCCGAGGCTCAACCCCTCAGGGAGTGAATAGTTGAGAGTATCTAGTTGAGAGCCACGCACCAGCGGGTCAGAGCGGGTGAGCGTTGCGAAGCTGGGGCTGTCTACTGACTCTGAGCACTGAGTACTTTCTCCCCCCTCTTTCCCGCGCCCCACTCGTTGGCGGCTCTCAACCCTCAACTATTTACTTTCAGGATCCTACTGCGGCAAACCCGCCGGGCGATCCGACAGCTTCGGTACGGGCGCTGCATTCTCCGTGGCGACGCGCTCCTGGCGAATGGCGCCTACGAGCTGAAGGCTTCCATCAGCCAATTTCCGGAAGTACGGCTTGGACTTGGGAGTAATGTAGGTGCTCTGGGCCTGGAAATCGCCGCGGACTCCAATTCGGCTGACGAGATAGGTCTTCTGCCCGATCAACTGGAGCACCCAGAGGTTATTGCCGCTGTCGAGCTGCATCTCCGGCTGAATCCCCTCGACCAGTTTGCCAAGCGAATAGCAGCCATAAACGGCATCATCATCGCCGACCACACGGACATACAGGTATTTGCCATCATCCTGATCAAGGGTGAGCAGCGTGTACGTGCGGCTCTGAGGTTCTTCAGTCAATTCCGCCGGAACACCGACCGTCTGCTTCCAGATCTGACGACCTTCCGTCAGCTCGATAAGTTCTCCGTTCGAGCTGAAATACTTGTTCATCGGAGCGAAGAAAATATTCGCCCGGATTTTGTGCATCCCGTAGTCCGAGAGCCGATACAGCTCTGTCAGGTTCACCGTGCGCTTCATTGTTTCACCCGGCTGAAGAAGCATCGGCTCGAGGCTGTAATCCGGGTTGCGGGCCTGGATGTTACGCCCGTCGCGATTGGTGATAGTGAAGCTGAACCACTGCGCCAGATCCGTATCATCGAGCATGATCTCACGTCCGCTGTTGTTCGCGACGGTGACCGTCGCCAGCACCGGCTCGTAGAGCATGTGCACGCGGCGTTTGATGTTCAGGCCGACGGCAATCTGGCCGTATGCAGGCGCGACGACCGCGCAGAGCAGGAGGAGGAGGAACAGGCGTTTCATGAAGGGAATTGGGTGAGATTGGGTAAGGACGTATTCAGTGGACAGCAGTCGATGATCCGTGGGAACAGCGCAGCACGCTCCCCACATGGCACTTTCACGCGACACTTTTCACTTCATTTCGCGGAGCCAGGTGGTTTTCTGCTGACCGTACGGAAGCCAATGTGCTCCGCGGATTTGGCCGGGTCGTGATCATCGATCCGGAAGTCGAGCGACTTGAGAGGCATCGCGAAGTTGCCGCCCTTGATGATCGGGAAGGTTTTCGCCTCGTTCCAATCCTTGGTGTACTCGCTGACGTTACCGGCCATGCCGATAACGCCATACTCGCTCTTGTCTTTCTTCAGAGCGTCCACATCGCTCCAGAAGTTGTAACCATCCGAATTGCCCTCTTTCCCGGGCTGACCAGGATTATGGTCCTCGCCGGTATTGGCGAGTTTCTCCTTGGCCTCTTCGCCCCAGGGATACTGGAAACCCTTCGTGCCGCGGGCCGCCTTCTCCCACTCCTTTTCCGTCGGCAGGTCACGCCCCCGCCATTTGGCATAGGCATACGCATCCCACCAGGTCAGATCGAGCATCGGAGAGTTCAGCGAAATTGGGACAGAGTGCGCGGCACCGCCAGCCTTTGCCTGCTCGTAATAGATATGCCAGTACTTCGGAACATGCCCGAAGTGCTTCGGTGGCTGGTCCGGATGATCGTAATCCCTCTCGCGCTCGGGGTGCTTCTGGATGAACTCCACGAACTTGGCATACTGGCCGATCGTGACCTCGTATTTATCGATCCAGAACTGATCAGTCGTCGCCGTCTGGCCCGAGCCGAAGAGGAATTCACCGGCCGGAATCTCAACCTGCTCATCGAGTGTCCGTTCATTGCTCCCGAACCTCCACCAGAGCAGCAAACCCGTCAGCACGACGAGAGAGCCCATGCTGATGAGGTTAATGTAGAAAGAGCGCTTCTGCTGCTTACGGGCAGCTTCCACTGCGGCCACCGTCGCGCGATCCTGCGCGCTGATCTTCGCGGCTTCCACCGGCACGATCTTCGGCTCGAGCGCCTTTACCGCCTGCAGGAGCGCTCCCCATGCCGTCACGCCGGCAGGTCCACCTTGTACCATCCGGGCCAGCAAAGCACGGAGCCCAGGGGAGATCGCCTCCTGCGCGGCAAGCGGCATCACCGCCCGCCCCAGCGCGGAGATCTCCTGCTCGGGAGACGGCAACTGCCCCAGATGGGAGGTAGCGAGATTGGCAAGCCGCGGCTGGCCATCGACACTCAGGTAAATGTCCCCGGCCTCGAGCGGCGCATGGGCGATGTTGTTGCGGGTGAGATAAATGAAACCATCAGCAACCACTCGCAGGATCTTCAGCAAGGTCGGTTCGTCGAACGTGCGGCCCGCCTGGGCGAGTTCGGAGAGGTTGTGGCCGTCCACATACTCATGCGTGTAGAAGATCCACCCGCTGGCGGCCCCGGCCTCGTACACCGCGAGGATGGAGGGGTGCTGCACGTGGGCCTTGGCGCGGGCATCGGCGATGAAGCGCTGCTTCTGCTCGTCATCCTTGGCGCGTTGAGGATCGAGAACCTTCAGGCCAACCGGTCGGTTGATGGAGGTCTGCACGGCGGCATACACCGTTCCCCAGCGGCCTTCGCCCAATTGAGTGACGATCTGGTAGCCGCCAATCACATGGCCGATCAGCCCGGCGCTGGAATCGATATTGCTCAATGCGGCATCCCCTTCAGCCGATACCGAGGTCATGATGGCAGGCGAGGCGATGAGCGGCTGGGTGGCAGCGCGAACCGCGACCGGCGCCGCCTGAGCAACTACTGGCTGCGGTTGCTGTGCGGGAACTGCCTGGGGAGTCGCTACGGCATGGGAATGTGCATGCGCTACAGGCTGGGCAGGCACTGCAGTAGCGACGCGGGGCTGGGCTGCGACCGCAGTCGCCACGGGCACTGCGGCAGGCGTCGCAACCGCGACCGCCCTGGGAGCGGCTGCCACCGCCCGAGGCTGTGCGGCAGCAACAGCAGCTGGCTGAGCCACGGCAACCGGCCGGGCCACGGGGATCGCAACGGGAACTGCGACAGGCTGCGGCGGAGCGATCTCGCGTTGCACGGCAGCGAGCAAATCCTGGGGCGCAATCGGCTTTTGCAGTACCTGGTAGTGCTGTAGCGAATCACCGTAACCGCTCAGGTCATAACCGCTGATGAAAATCGTTTTGACCGACGGGTACCGCTCCATCATCTGCGTGCAGAGGGTGAAGCCATCCATCGGGTCCATGACTACGTCGGAGATCAGCACCTCCACACCTCCCATGGCGGCGGCGTGTTCCAGCGCCTTTTCACCAGTGGTGGCGGCACGAACCTCATGTCCGGGCAGTGTTTTCAACACTGCGAGCAGCGCCTGGATGACGCTCGTATCATCATCGACGAGGAGAATTCTCATGGGGCGGAATCAGTCTGAAGAATGCGGGGGGCAGGGAAGCTCTGGCTGAGTCGTGCGGGTTCGGAACGCGCATCCTGAAGCGCGTCCTTATAATAGACACGCACTTGGTAGCCATAAAATTTACGATTCTCCATCGGCTCCCCCTGCGGCGGAGGCAGCTGGGCGTAAGTCACCTCCAGTGCTTCCAGGTCGCCATCCCCCCAGTCGCCCGGTGGTTCCACCCAGCGGGTGCTGACATGCGCATTGGTCTTTTCCAGGGTTCGACCGTCAATCAGATCGTAGAAAAGCACCTGGATCGTCACATCCCGCACGTCGATGCGCGCACGCGGTTTGGCGTGAACCGGAACACGGAGAGTGAATTTCCGCAGTGTGAGGGGATCGTGCTCCTCTCGAATGCTCACATCCCCCACCCCCAGTCTTGAACCCGACTTCAGCTCCACGGATGGTTCCGCCTCAGCTGTCGCTTGCCGCGTCGCCTCCGCCGCGAGTGCCAGGTCCTCCGGGCTGGTCGAAGGCATGGCCTGGAGCATGGCCTGAGCCTGGCTCGCCTTCATCTTGGCTTCCGCCGCAGTGAAATAAACGCCAGCACTCTCCCCCATGTCGTAGATACGTCGCCAATGTTCGGCGGCGCGATCGGCGACTCCCATCTTCTCGAACGTGGTCGCAATCTCCGCCATCGGCAGCGGATTCTGCGGATCGAGAGCAAGCGCTTCGCGGAAACGGGTAATCGCAGTCGATGTATCCCCGCGATCCCTCAAGGTCCGCGCCTGATCGATCAACTCAGTAAACCGGCTCTGCGGCCGGCCGGGAACTCCTGCGGGGTTGCTCGGTTCGGGAGTGATCGGGATCGGTTTAAAGGGAAACTGCGCCGAGGGAGCAGGTTTGGCAGGCATCGCCGTGATGGTCGGAATGCCGTCTGCGGCGAAAATCGGACTTGTGGCCGTCGTTCCCGAACCATCCTCGCCGAAAGGATCATCAAAGCCCTGAGGAGCCGCCAGCACGACAGGCTCGACTCCGGAAATCTCCGGGGTGGCGTTGAACCGAGCAAAAAAGAGCCACCCCACGGCTCCGAGTTGGAGCAACGCCCCGAGCCCGAGCACACTGATCCCGACGATAAAGGTCTTGCCCACGGTTTGTCTGGGAATAGGCGAAGCGAGCGGCATGGACTTCTGGGAGCGGGGCAGAGCGGCGCACCCTATGTGGAGCTTGGGGGAGTGTCAAATGGACGCCGAGAAGGAAGGAGCGTCACTGAGAGCGTGCGAATACGACAGGGAGTGATCAGTAAGTCAGTAATCCGTGAGCGCGACCTGCTGGACGGAGCGACAACACCGCTAAAGGCCACTGGAGCGCCCCTGTTTCGCGGCTGGATTAACAAGCCTGCTCAGAACGGACAAACATCAGCCCGACCGTCGCAGAAATGCGGCAATCTCTCCTCGATGGCATCCCAGGAAGACACGGAATCAGCATCGCGTATTATCAGATCCCGCCTTTGTCTCTCGTTGCTCCCTTTTTGTCTTTGCGACAACTAACCCGATAATGGGCGATCCGAGAATGGTCGGCAAAGCCCACGCCCAGGGACTTTGAATGCCGGAAGTACCGGCCAGGGATCGCCAATTGACGACGAGCACCGCCGTGACGAGCGCAATGTAGGAGCCTCCCTGGCCGCTGATGTGCCAAGTCAGCCATCCTCGCCAGCGACACTTGGCTGCAAGGTAGCCGAGAAAAGCGAACGCATAGGAGCCAACCGCAATGGGCAGAAACCACCAGATACGCGCCCAGTCCAGCAATGCGAGGAAAACTGCGGACGCGCATGTCCCGAGAACCAGCCAATGGTAAATCTCGCCTGCTGTGGTGTGCGGGCCGCGACGCTTGCCGCTGAACATACTGACCGGACCGACTATGATTGCAACCGCCCCCAACGTTATGTGGATGATCAGGACAACGGCAAATGTGTTCATAGACTTCGCGGTGCACGGCGCCTGACGCGAAATTCAGCCCTCGGCAGGTAGCGGCACGTCACGACAGCTCCATGACTGAGTCGAAGTGAATTGTCGAAATCGAATCCGACACCAAAAGGTCCACAGCTCCGGCTCCACATACGAGCCGCTTTGGAGTTCCAAGCCCTGCCAGTCGAGTGCACCGCGGTTCGTAGGCGAGTTGGTCAGCGCCGTCCCTCTCCCTCTGGGCTTGTTTGTTTTTTCCATGCAGTTGAGAGCTTCTTGTAGGCGGCTGAATCAAGCTCACAAATCAGTTCAGCCTGGTCGGTGAAGCAGAGAACCTCGTGGCAGCCCAGGCAAACCAGGAACCAATAATGCTCCCCTGCATCGTCGAGAAGGACTGCGAAATCCGCGTGATATCCGCCGCACTTCTTCGGACCTCTGTACGGGACAAATGTCTTCTCCTCGGTGAAGAGGTCATGGACGACCCGTCGAAACTCCTCAGAGAAACTCAATGGCTTCGAATAAAACCGGTAGCCGTGTATGGGCTGATTCTCTGAATTCCATAGCTCTCGGATAAACGCCTCCTCACCCCAATAATTGTGCGGAAGGCCCGGAAACACATTGATGATCGATGCCGCTTTCGAAGGCACAACATCGGATAGCCTCCTGTAGTCCGCATCAATCGAAGGAACGTGAGGGCTTCCAGCAAAGCGGATCTGCGCCGCCAGACGAGAATCCCGAAAAAGAAACGCCACCGCGACCAAAGCCAGCAGGACGATGACGACGATTTTCGCAATTCGGCGAAGCATATTTTATTTCTTCCAGCGACGAGTAATTCGCCGAGTCCTCCGCGACAGTGCGGATGATCCGCAGGAGTGACAGAGCAGCCGTTTCACTCGGCTCATTCGAGCAGGAATGATGTAAAGCCGAAGAGATCCGCGGCGAAGATAAACCAGGATGCAAAGCCACCACCGAAATAGGTAGCTATGTGTCGGCCCCGTGCGCCTGATGGCGGACGAAGTGAGCGGAAACAATGAGCGATGCCCCATAAAACAGGAGCGGCCAAGGCAAAGAAAAAAGCACCGGCCGTAGCAAAGCCGTGCAACCGAAAGAGCGGTGTGTTGTAACTCTCTGGAAAGCGTGGCCAGTGACCAATACCGACTCGGGCATGGAGCGCGAATAGGACGAACAGAAGGAGCAAGACGAGTGTCGAGGCAGCGCAAACCTCGGCGAATAGTGGTGAGTGGCCCCCACGAATGATCGTCCCGATGCAATGGAGCGTGAGACCAACGATAATAGCGCCCAATGCCGCATATCGGACTCGTGTGATGAAGATTCGATAAGCCTCCGCACGAGGATCAAGTGTTCTGGTGAGGGTGCCGTCGGCGTGCCTGTGGACGACACGATGAATGGTCGGCGGTGGCGCGAAGCCGAAAGCCCAAACGCTCGCGAGAAGTCCGATAATGGTCAGCAATAAGGCAATTGATCGCATGGAGGCGGAGACGCGACAGAGATGGTTAACGAACCTCGTGTAAGCAGCGGATCAAACTGGCGCGATTTCCTCTGCAGGAGATGTCCGAGCGCAGATTGTCCGGTCGAGGAAGCTGATCAGGCCTCATCCGGTGACAAATCCCTCATTCCAATTGTCTTTGTCCAACTCGTACTCGTCCAAAGTGAAACCCGACCCGTCAGCCGACGGATCCAACAAGCGTGGGTGCTCACAGAATCCGGGCTGAACAATGAGTCGCTCGATCGCTGCATACGCTGCCTCACGGGTGCGATAAACGCCAATAAGTTTCACGTCCTCCTCCCCATCAGGAAGTACATGCACGTGCTGAAGA
>CBINJX010000106.1:0-9600 GCA_966251085.1 uncultured Verrucomicrobiales bacterium | reverse complement strand
ACAGCGTCGTGCTTCGTACGCAGATCCAGATCGAAGCGCCACGGAGGATATATTCGGCGCGGGAAAAGGAGGAACTTGTCGAACTCTTCGGCACGCCCGAGCGGTGGGGTGAGACGCTGCGCAACCGCCTCTGGGCACACGCCGACATCTCGGTGCAAGGTTTCACCGGCATCGGAGAGACGGTTCTACCGGTCCCGTGCACGTACGATCTGAACGAGAGCACCACGAAATATTTCCGTGCGCTGGAAGGAGGCGATGTTCCCCTGCTCTTCCTGTTCAGCGGGAGCGTTTTCTACGCTGCTCCCGATGGCCGGCTTCAGGTGCAGCGCATCTCCTGGGAAAAGGAATGCACCTACCGAATGCCTGTTCACGTCTGGCATGGTATGATGCAGCAGCACTATCCTAACAGTGCGTGGCTCTATCTGCACCGCGACGCCTTTGAGCGACTCGCCGCCTATAAGCGCCACCACGGGCTCGCAACCTGGGAGCAAACCATTGAGCGGTTAATTCCAGACCTGGAAGCGGAGGAACTGGCCTGTGAATGAGAGCCTCATCGATCAGGTAGTAAACGCGGTCCTTTACGAGGGTTACATCCTCTACCCTTACCGGCCATCCTCCACCAAGAACCGGCACCGGTTTACCTTTGGGCGCGTATATCCGGTGGCATACAGCGCCTACACCAATGGTGCGGAACCGTGCATGATGCAGACCGAGTGCGTCGTACGCTCCCTCGGCCCAGAGCCTGCAGTGGAGGTGAGTGTTCGGTTTCTGCATCCGATGGACCGGGAAGTGGGCACTGCTGAAGCCATCTTCGAGCCTCTGCCTGAACTCTGGGTGGACAGGAAACTTCATCAATCGTGGCAGGAAGCAGTGGAGCGCACGGTCGCCCTTCCATACACCCGCTTGTACCCTACTAAGAATGGCACCGGTGGGGCCGGCAGTTCAGTACTCCCCTTCTCTTTCCCGGAGTCCACATCGCTGGAAGCAATTCGTGATTGTGAAGGGCGGGTCGCAGGCATGTTCCGGCGTGAACAGTGCGCGATCGAGGGATATGTCGAACTGATATCACAGCCAATCGATCTCGGGATCTTCAGGATCACGGTCCGTGTGCATAACCGAACGCCGATGCGCACGGCAGAGTGCGGAAAAGAAAGTTCCGTGCTGCTGCGGACCTTTGCCTCCACGCACACGATCCTGCACGCTCAGGATGCGGAGTTCATCTCACTGACTGATCCGCCCCCGGACCTTGCCCCCGCTGTCGCCGATTGCACCAACCTTGGAGGCTGGCCGGTGCTCGTCGGAGATGAAGCGAAAGCCGAGCGGCACACGATGCTCGCTTCGCCGATCATTCTCTATGATTACCCGCGCATCGCGCCGCAGAGCGCGGGGGATCTCTTCGATGGCACCGAGATCGATGAGATTCTCACCCTGCGGATTATGACCCTGACCGACGGGGAAAAACTCGAGGTGAGTGATGCCGACGACCTCGCCCGACGGATTCTGGAACGGACGTCCACCCTTCCGGAACACACGCTCCTCCGAATGCACGGCACCATGGGCGATCCGCATGCGGAAACGCCTTTTCCTTTCGATTCCAATGCCCCCTTGGAAAGCGTCCTCGTTCGCGGAACTCTGGTCCGCGCGGGTGACCGCGTGCGAATTCACCCGAAGGGACGGGCCGATATCATGGATATCGCGCTCGAAGGGCAGGTCGCAATCGTGGAAGCAATCGAGCAGGACGCGGAAGACCGGATCTATCTTGCTCTCGTGCTGGAGGACGACCCGGGCCGCGACCTGGGGATGATGCGGCAGCCGGGCCATCGGTTCTTCTACACGACCGAGGAAATCGAACCGCTGGAGGTAAAACCGTGAAACGCATTCTGGTAGCTGGGATCGGCAACATCTTTCAAGGCGACGACGCCTTCGGTGTCGAAGTCGCTCGACGTCTCGCACAGCGGCCCCAACCGGACGGTGTCCGTGTCGTCGACTTCGGCACCCGTAGCTACGATCTCGCTTATGCCCTGACGGATGACTACGACGTGATCATTCTCGTCGATGCCGTGCAGCGCGGACAACCGCCCGGGACGCTGTATCTCATCGAGCCGGACACCACCACTGCAGAGTCCTCCACTTCCGGCGCCTTTATTGATGCGCACGGTATGAATCCGATGCTCGCGCTGCAGATGGTACGGATGCTGGGCGGAACCTCCGCTCAACTTTACCTCGTCGCCTGCGAGCCGGAAATCCTCGAAACGGAGGACCTCGGCCTGAGCCCCACCGTGGCAGCAGTGATCCCTTGCGCGCTGGAAATGATCGAATCGTTGATTCGGGACCTACTGACATCACCCCCTAGCGAAGTGGCTACTTATGAAAGAAGATAACTTATCCACTTACATAGGCGCCGTTGCGCTGATCGTATTCGGCATTGTTTTTGCCGCAATGTTTCCGGAGCTGCGCCGATACGTCCGCATCGCGCGGATGTAGCAGGGTGTCAGTGAATATACATATACCCCTCCGGCAGCTCCCCCACGAGAGGATTCAAGCTTATGGAGACTCCACAGATCCAAGCGAATCGCCCACCGGATGTGAAAGAGATTCACATCCTCTGGACGCCAGATGGGATGAGCTGCGACGGCGACACCGTCTCTACAACCGCCGCCACGCTTCCAAGTATCGAGGACGTGCTGATGGGAAATATACCCGGTCTCCCAAAGGTGCACCTGCACAACCGTGTGCTCGCACCCGAGAATGGGCACGACTTCATGAAACACTGGTTCGCGGCCGCCGAGGGAAAACTCGATCCGTTCATTCTCGTGGTGGAGGGCTCGATTCCCAATGAGCGGATCAAAAGCGAGGGTTATTGGGCTGCGATCGGCACTGATCCGAAAACCGGTCAGCCAATCACTCTCAACGAATGGATCGACCGTCTCGCGCCCAGAGCAGTGGCAGTGGTCGCTACAGGCACGTGCGCCACTTACGGCGGTATTCATGCAATGCAGGGCAACCCCACTGGCTCGATGGGACTCGCCGATTATCTCGGCTGGAAGTGGCGCTCAAAAGCAGGTTTGCCGATTGTGAATGTTCCGGGATGTCCGGTGCAGCCGGACAACATGATGGAGACTCTGCTTTACCTACTCTATCAGGTCGCCGGGCTGGCACCGATGATCCCACTCGACGACAAACTTCGTCCGACGTGGCTTTTCGGCAAGACCGTGCACGAGGGCTGTGATCGCGCAGGGTATTACGAGCAGGGCGACTTCGCGCACGAATACGGCTCGCCGAAATGCTTGGTGAAAATCGGCTGCTGGGGACCGGTAGTGAACTGCAACGTCACCAAACGCGGCTGGATGGATGGGATCGGCGGCTGCCCGAACGTCGGCGGCATCTGCATCGCCTGCACGATGCCCGGTTTCCCAGACAAGTTCATGCCGTTCATGGATGAACCGCCCGGCGGCTCGTTCTCGAGCGCTGCGGTGGGAATCTACGGCACCATCATCCGCACCCTGCGCGGCATCACCAATCGCACCGTGAACAAAGAACCGAAGTGGCGGCACCCGCGTCCGGAACTGACCACGGGCTACGAGCCGAGGCACTACGGCAATGGCCGGGCAACGACACTCAGGCGCTGAGGAGCCTGGGGGAGAGCAGACAAGTAATCAGTGAGTCAGTAATCAGCAATCAGTTTGGAACCCACTTTCTCCCGCTCGGATCTGCGGGTGCTCGTCCCTCAGCACTCAACTCTCAACCTTCAACTCTTCCGAGAATGTCCATCGCAGAACCCTCACACGAGACCGTCACTGGGCGTGAGAACATTGTCGAGATGTCATGGGATCCGATTACGCGGATCGTGGGGAGTCTCGGCATCTATACAAAGATCGACTTCGCGAAGAAGGAGGTCGTCGAGTGTCACAGCACCTCCTCCATCTTCCGCGGCTACAGCGTCTTTATGAAGGGGAAGGACCCGCGCGACTCCCATTTCATCACCAGTCGCATCTGCGGGATCTGCGGGGACAATCACGCCACGTGTGCAGTCTATGCACAGAACATGGCATTCGGGATCAAGACGCCGCCGATGGGTGAGTGGATCATCAATCTCGGAGAAGCCGCGGAGTACATGTTCGATCATAACATCTTTCAGGACAACCTGGTCGGCGTGGACTTCTGCGAGAAGATGGTGCGCGAGACGAACCCGGGTGTCTGGGAGAAGGCTACCCGGACCGAAGCGCCGCATGCCGAGCATCACGGCTACCGCACCATCGGCGACATCATGACGTCGCTGAATCCGTTCACTGGCGAGTTCTACCGTGAGGCGCTGCAGATGAGCCGGCTGACGCGGGAAATGTTCTGCCTGATGGAAGGTCGTCATGTGCATCCTTCCACGCTTTATCCCGGCGGGGTAGGCACGGTGCCGAGCATACAGGTATTCACCGATTATCTCGTGCGGCTGATGCGGTATATCGAATACCTGAAACGCGCGGTGCCGCTGCACGATGACCTCTTCAACTTCTTCTACGAGGCACTGCCCGGATACGAGAAGGTCGGGCAGCGGCGCATCCTGCTCGGCTGCTGGGGCGCGTTCAACAACCCGGACGTCGTGGACTACAAGTATGAGAACATGACGAACTGGGGTCGCGAGATGTTCGTTACCCCGGGTGTAGTTATCGACGGCAAACTGGTCACGACCGACCTGGTCGATATCAACTTGAACATGCGGATCCTTCTCGGCAGCTCCTTTTACGAGGACTGGCAGAACGAGGAGACCTTTGTCAGCCACGACCCGCTCGGCAACCCCGTGGACAAACACCACCCGTGGAATCAGACGACAATTCCAAAGCCGCAGAAACGCGACTTCAACAGTAACTATACATGGGTGATGTCCCCCCGCTGGGTGGATCAGCGCACGGGCGATCATCTGGCACTCGATACCGGAGGCGGTCCTATTGCCCGACTCTGGTCCACCGCACTCGCGGGACTGGTGGACATCGGCTACGTCAAGGCAACTGGTCACAGCGTAAAGATCACCCTGCCCAAGACTGCGCTGAAACCGGAGATGGAGCTGGAGTGGCAGATCCCGCAGTGGAGCAATGCCTTGGAACGCAACCGTGCGAGGTCGTATTTCCAGGCGTACGCAGCAGCAGCGGCGGCATACTTCGTCGAGCGGGCGATCAAGGAGGTGCATGCAGGGCGCACGCAGACCTTTGCACCTTTCAAAGTTCCGGACGACGCGATCGGCTGCGGATTCCACGAGGCAGTCCGTGGTGTGCTCTCGCATCATGTAGTCATCCGAGACGGCAAGATCGCCAACTATCATCCGTACCCGCCGACTCCCTGGAACGCGAGTCCGCGCGACATCTACGGCACCCCCGGCCCCTACGAGGATGCGGTGCAGGGAATGCCGATCTTTGAAGAGAACGGTCCGGACAACTTCAAGGGCATCGACATCATGCGGGCGGTCCGCAGCTTCGATCCCTGCCTGCCCTGCGGCGTCCACATGTATCTCGGCGAAGGAAAGATTCTCCAGACTCTACACTCCCCCACCGCATTGAGCGGCCTCGCAAAATAACTCCCTAGTCATCAACCCACAGAACGAAACCCCATGCTGACCATTACAGCCTCCCCAGAGGAAATCTACGACATCGAACTCGAACACAGCTTGCTCGAAGCCAACGCGGAGCTGGCACGAAAGAACCGTGCAATCCTGGATCAACACGGCATCACTGCGATCGACTTCATGGGTGCCATCGGCTCCGGTAAGACGACGCTCATTACCCGGCTTTGCGAGAGGTTAAAAAGTCGAGTCGGCGTCGCCGTGTTCAACGGTGACGCGACGACCAGCGACGACGCGGATGCGATCGCGAGGCTGGGTGTACCGACCGTTCAAATCGCAACCGTGAACGGTTGTCATCTCGACGCCAACCTCGTCGGAAAAGCGCTCGACCAGATCCCGCTCAATCAGGTCGGTATGATCTTCATCGAGAACATCGGCAACCTCATCTGTCCGGCCGAATTCCCCCTCGGTTCAAAGGCCCGTGTGGTGGTCATCAGTGTGACGGAAGGCACACACATGGTACGCAAACATCCGCACATGTTCCTCGATGCCGAGATCGTGGTGATCAACAAGCTCGACCTTGCGGATGCGATGGGTGTCAGCATCGAGCAACTCACACGCGATGTGCACACGCTGAAGCCTGATATCCAGGTGATTCCAACGAGTTGCAAAACCGGCGCTGGAGTGGACGAAGTCGCTGCTGCGCTACTCCGCATCTGAGCGCCCGCGCGACGATGCACGAACTCTCCATTGCGTCGGCCCTGATGGAGAAGGTGCTCGGCTTCGCCCAGGAGCAACAGGCGACACGCGTCCTCAGCGTGCGCCTCGCACTGGGCGAACTCACGCATCTTCAACCGGATCAACTCCGCTTCTGCTACGAGGCGATCACGAAGAACACACCCATCGAGGATTCCGCGCTGGAGATTGAAGAAGTGCAGGCACTCGTACGCTGCGGGCATTGTGGATACGAGGGAACGCCGCGTTATTGGGACGAAGCGCTGGCGCTGGTCGCCGTTCCCACTCTGCAATGCCCGGAATGCAGTGAACTGGTAGAGGCCATCCAGGGACATGAGTGTGCAATCAAAGCCGTGAAGTTTGCCCGAGCTGACGAGACATGATCGCAAACGAATCCATTTCCATGCATGCGGCATCGGGCACGCCCGCATACGACGCCTCGATCCGGATTGAGGCAATGAATACCGCCGGCCGCCGAATCCAGGAACTGACCGCACAGATTGAGTCCCTGCCCGATCCATCCACGCGCGCTCTCTTTCAGGAATGCATGGAAGCAACTCTGAGCTTCTACGGTCATGGACTGGAGCGAATCCTCGAATTGACCACAGATATCTCGGGCAGCATTCACCCGAACCTCGTCAACGACAGTGCCGTCCGGGGCCTGCTCCTGGTTCACGGACTGCATCCACTCGATCTCCACACGCGGCTCCAGCAGGCGCTGGAAAAGGTGCGTCCGTACATGGAGAGCCATGGCGGGAATGTCGAGTTGCTGAGTCTGGAGGACGACTATGCCCGGCTCAGGCTTCAGGGCTCCTGCAAGAGTTGTGCGTCGTCGGTGACTACACTGGAACTCGCGGTTCGCCAATCGATCGAAGAGCACTGCCCCGATCTCCTAGGATTCGAAGTCGAAGGTGCGGAGACTTTGTCCGCTGCGCCTACTCCAAAGCACTCCGGATGGGTGGTTATACCACAGGCTGACGCACTCGAAGAAGGCGCGCTCATGCCCGTGCAAAGAGATGGTTTGCCGCTGCTCATCTGTAGAGTACACGGACGGCTGTACGCCTATCGCGACCGTTGCCCGGTGTGCAACACGCCGCTACACCTGGGCACTCTGGACCTCGCTACACTCACCTGTTGCGAAGGCCATCGTTTTGACGTAACCGCGGCAGGACTCTCGCCGGACAATCCGCACTTCCATCTCGAACCAATGCCGCTGCTCGTCGAGGATGGCGCAGTAAAATTGGCTTATTCCGTGTCATGAGCACCGCATCACCGGCTGCGGAATCTGAGCGGGTGCGGATCGAAATCGGGGGCGCGGTCCAGGGCGTGGGCTTTCGCCCCTTCATCTTTCGGCTGGCAAAAGAACTGGATCTCTGTGGCTGGGTCGCAAACTCGGCACAAGGTGTCCACATCGAAGCCGAGGGTGAACACGAGATGCTGGAATGTTTCGTACGGCGCATCGAACAGGAGAAGCCACCGCGTGCCGTCATTCAAAAGCTCAACCGCGTGTACCTCGATGCAGAAGGAAGCGCGCACGATTTCGCAATCCTCTCGAGCGACTCCACCGGTAAAAAAGCGGCCCTCATCCTTCCGGACATCGCCACCTGTCCCGACTGTCTGAGCGAGATCCTTGATCCACTCGACAGGCGGTATCGGTATCCTTTTACGAACTGCACCAATTGCGGCCCGCGCTACAGCATCATCGAGGACCTTCCATACGATCGTCCCAACACATCGATGAAGTCTTTCGTGATGTGTCAGGAATGCTCTCGGGAATACCACGATCCCAGCGACCGGCGGTTCCATGCGCAACCGATTGCATGTCCTCGCTGCGGTCCGCAGCTTGCACTCTGGGATGCAACTGGCGCTCTGGTCTGCGAGCGAGACGAGGCACTGCTCGGCGCGGCAGAACTGGTTAGGCAGGGCCGGATTGTTGCATTGAAAGGAATCGGAGGATTTCAACTCATTGCGGATGCCCGGAACGAACGAGTTGTGGCCCGACTCCGCGAACGCAAACGGCGTAAAGAAAAGCCGTTCGCATCGCTTTATCCGACACTCGCAATGGTGCGGGAGGACTGCGAGGTTGCGGACATCGAGGAGCAGCTACTGCTCTCATCTGAAGCTCCGATCGTGCTGCTGAAACGCGGCACGCACTCCAATCGGCTCGCTGCGAATCTCGCACCCGGCAATCCGAATATCGGCGTCATGCTCCCCTGTTCGCCGCTTCATCACCTGCTCATGCGCGAACTCGATTTCCCGGTCATCGCGACGAGTGGGAATCTCAACGATGAACCGATCTGCACGGATGAAGGCGAGGCGGTGATGCGTCTCGCCGGAATCGCGGATGCCTTTCTTGTGCATGGCCGCCCGATTGTGCGGCATGTGGATGACTCCGTTGTGCGTGTGATTCTCGGGCGGGAACAGGTGCTTCGCCGTGCACGCGGATATGCTCCCCTGCCAGTACAACTCAAGGAATCCGCTCCCTGCGTTCTCGCACTCGGAGCGCATCTAAAGAACAGCGTGGCATTGAGTGTGGATCGCAATGTCTTCATCAGCCAACACGTCGGCGACTTGGAAACCGCCGAGGCGCATGCGGCATTCCGCAAAGTATCAGCCGACCTGCAGCGCCTCTACGACGCCCGTCCGGCGCTCGTCGCGTGCGACATGCATCCCGACTATCTCTCAACTACAGATGCACACTGGCTCCCAGCACCTGCGGTTGCCGTACAGCATCACTGGGCACACGTCCTGGCATGCATGGCGGATAACGAACTCGAGCCGCCACTTCTCGGAGTGGCGTGGGACGGAACCGGTTATGGGATGGATGGCACAATCTGGGGTGGAGAGTTTTTTCTGACAAACCACGACTACTCGTTCGAGAGAATCGCTCACCTCCGGCAGTTCCGCCTGCCGGGCGGCGCCGCAGCCATCAAGCAACCACGCCGCGCCGCGCTCGGCCTCCTCTATGCAATCTGGGGGGATACGGCCTTCCAGAGAAGTGATCTGGTTCCAATCCGCAACTCCTCACCAAGGGAGCTTTCGATATTGGCTCAACTCCTCGCGAGGCAAACGCACGCGCCGCTCACCTCGAGCGCCGGGCGGCTTTTCGATGCGGTCTCTGCACTTGTCGGATTGAGGCAGCGGGCAACCTTCGAGGGACAGGCGGCGATGGAGTTGGAGTTCGCAGCAGATCCGATGTGCACGGACGCCTACCCCTTCACGTTGGAACGAGGAAAGCCGCTGGTGATTGACTGGCAACCAGCCATCGAAGCGCTGATCGAGGACCTGATGCAAAGCGAACCGGTCGCTCGCATCGC
>CBINJX010000105.1:0-9634 GCA_966251085.1 uncultured Verrucomicrobiales bacterium | reverse complement strand
GGCGAGGATGATGGCGTTCAGCCCTTCATTCGTACCGAGTTTCCGGAGTCGGGTCTGCACGTTCCCCCGGAATTCCTCGACTTGGATGTCCGGACGACGCCACTGGATCTGGCGAGCCCGACGGATACTGCTGGTACCGAGGCGGGCTCCATGGGGCAGCCCTTCGAATCCGCCGGGGTGTTTGGAAATCAGCATGTCCGCCGTGGGAGCGCGCTCGAGGACGGCTGCGACGTGGAGTCCGGGAGGGTTGATTCCGGGAAGATCTTTCAGGCTGTGAACGGCGACATCGATCGATTTCGCCATCAGCGCATCCTCCAACTCCTTCGTAAACAACCCTTTACCACCGGCTTCGCTGCTGCGGATCAGGGAAAGGTCGAGCTTCTGGTCACCGCGAGTGACGAACTTCTCGATGTCCACCGGCATATCGGGGAATGCCCGGGCCAGAGCAGCTTTGGTGAGTTCCGTTTGAGCGAGAGCGAGGGCGGAGGCGCGGGTGCCTAGGAAGAAAGGGCGATTCATCCGAAAATGCAGTTGAGAGTTCTGAGTTGAGAGTTGAGAGCCGCGAAACAGCGGATCGGAAGTTCGCTTGCACTCACCTGCAGGGTGAGTTTCTGACGAATTTCTCCCGAACCTCGGCTGAAATCCTGAAAAGGTAGTCCCGTTTTAGCCGCAAAGAGGCACAAAAAGCACAAAAGGAAGGCTTCCAACAATCGTGCCGGCTCTTTTTCGCATCTTTTGTGCCTTTTTGCGGCCAATGACTGCCTTTCTCTGCAGGCCTACGGCTTCACACCCTCCGGCTGTCCACCGGAAACCGCCGTCGAATAGTTGATCGCGCGCTGCCAGCCGCCTTCCATCCATGCGGAAAACTCGGAGACGTGGCGATCGATCATCTCCTCGCAGATGGTCAGCTCCTGACGACGGATAGCCATTGACTCGTCGGCGATCGCCTGGAGCGAATCGATGTCGTAGAGATAGACCCCATCCAGCTCGTTCACCGCCGGGTCGATATCCCGCGGCACGGCGAGATCGATGCAGAACAGCGGGCGGTCGGGACGAGAGCGCATGATCGGCGCGAGCTTCTCCTTGGTGAGCACGTGATGCGGCGCGGCAGTCGAGCCGATCAGGATATCGACATCGTGGAACTCATTCTGCCAGGAATCGAAGTGGAACGCCTTGCCCCCCATCTTCTGCGCCAGCGCAGCGGCGCGGTCGTAGGAGCGATTGGCGACAAAAAGTGTCTTCACACCACGGGCTTGGAGCGCACCGGCAGTCAGTTCACTCATCTCCCCTGCCCCGAGGATCATCACCTTGCAGTGAGCCAGCTTTCCGAAGATTTTCTCGGAGAGTTCCACTGCCACGGATCCTACAGAGACGGAACCCCGGGTGATGTTCGTGTTGGTGCGGACGTCCTTAGCAACGTTGAAGGCTCGCTGGAAAAGCTTGTTCAGATAGCGGGAGGTCGAACCGCCTCCCATGGCAGCCTGATATGCCTTTTTCACCTGACCGAGGATTTCGGTCTCCCCGAGCACCATGGAATCGAGTCCGGATACCACGCGGAAGAGGTGCTGGATGCTTCCCGGCGAGGACATCCGGAAGAAAGCGGGACCGTCCGGGTTTCCGCAGCGTGCGCCCACCCATTCGCTTACAGCCGAGAGTCCCTGGACCGGCTCTTCGGCGGCGACATAAAACTCCACCCGGTTACAGGTGGAAACGATCACCGCTTCCCGAACGCCGTCGACACGAGAGAGTTCCGCAGAGGCAGAGGCCAGTTCGCCATCCGGGATGGCGAAACGTTCACGAAGTTCAACAGGGGCCGTATGGTGGCTGAGACCGAGGCAAAGAATGTGCATGGGTTCTCAGAAAGCGGTTTCCTTTGGAAAAACCTGCACACCCCAGAGAGTCAGCAACATGATACTAAAAACTGCGACGGATAGAAGAGCGACACGACGCGGGCTGATGCGATGCCAGAGGAGTGCGGCGAGAATGGCACCGTAGCTCACCCATACCCCGATCGACACGAAGCGCATCAGATGCACATGCGCACTCCCATGGACCAATCCCGCAACCATTCCGACCGACAGCAGCGCAAAGCCGGTGTAGATCAGGCGCCGGTTGGCCACGGCGAGATCGTGAATGGGTGGGAGATGGTAAAAAATCGAGCGGATATGATGTGTCTTAAGTTGGCGTTCCTGCGCGAGATACATAACGCCCGCGACGCACGCCAGAGCAAAGGCTCCATAGGCGACGATCGACACGGCAGCGTGCAATTCCAGCCAGCCATTGGGCCGGGTGGTGATCCGTTCGACTGGAGTCTGAGGTAACAACAGGGCTGCGAGCTGCAGGATAAAAACCAGCGGCGAGGTAAACGCCCCCAGGAGAGAGAGGCGGTAGGCGGGGCCGATCAGCAGGTAGAAAAGGACCATCGACCAGCAGAGGAAGATCAACACCTCGAAGAGGTTCGTGAGCGGACAGCGTCCGATCGCTTCACCCCGGAGATAGAGGAAACCGGTCTGCAGAAGGAAGCCCGCTACCATGAAGCAGAGATTCAGGCGCGACCGGCGGTACACGCGCGCACCGAGGGAGTGCATCGTGTAAGCGAAGCCGAACAGGAAACAGAATGTGGAAAAAACGAGCAGGAGGCGGTCCATGCGCGGTGCCGGAGGTTACGGGTGGGTGAGACAGTTTGCAACCAAGGGCAGCGGAGGCAACTTTCGATTGGGAACGCTGGCGCGCTCCCGGGGTGTTCAATCGGAAATCGACATCCCTCAATAAATCCTTTGATCTGCCGCCTCTTAGCTCCTTCACCCATAGCCTCGTTATGACTCACGACATTGCCGTTGCCGACCGTATCCGCTCTGCCATCCGGGATGTGCATGATTTCCCAAAGCCCGGCATCGTGTTCAAGGATATCACCCCGGTACTCGCGGATCCTGCGCTATTCCGGCTGACTATCGACTATTTCGTCGAGGGGTGCAGGGGGAAGGAGGTCTCCAAGGTGGTGGGGATCGATGCACGCGGATTCCTCTTTGGCGCTGCGGTGGCGTACAATATGGGGGTCGGTTTCGTGCCGGTCCGCAAGAAGGGCAAACTGCCGTGGCAATGCGAGTCGGCCGCTTACCAGCTGGAATACGGCGAGGCGATCGCGGAGATGCATTCGGATGCGCTCAAGCCGGGCGAACGCGTGGTGCTGATCGATGACCTGCTCGCGACTGGCGGCACGGCCGCGGCGGCGATCAAGCTGATCGAGAAGATCGGGGCGACCCTCGTGGAAGCGCAGTTCCTGATCGAGCTGGGTTTTCTGGACGGACGGAAGAATCTCGGCGAAACGCCGGTGCGGTCGCTGCTGCGGTTTGAGTGAGGCCGGGCGGGGCGTGCGAAGCCGTAGCGTCAGCCATCCTGGCTGCGGGTGCCCGGAGCATCCCTGCTCCGAGGCCTGCGCGCTCCACGGGTGCACTCACAAGCGACCCTGCTTCTCTTTCTGGAATCCCCCAGAGCTGCCTCGGCGGTGAGCCTCCGACCAGGATGGTCGGGGCACCCGCAGACAGGGATGTCTGCGCTACGGCGCTTGCGCGCTCGCTCCACCTAGCGCCCCTGCAGAACCATTGCCGGGGCGTCGGCCTTTGATTCCACAGCGTCAGCCGCTCTTTCTCCGGGGTACCGGATCTCCGGAGTTCCACAGAGGCGCTTGGAGAGATCCACCGGATCTCCGACGGACACTTCCGAGGAATCGACCTGATAGGACCAGACGTTGAATCCCGTCAGCCGCGCGCCTCCATACACGGTCGTGAAGGCGCAGTTCACGGCATCGTATCCGGCACAAATGCGAATCCGTCCGGTACGTGGAGTATTGAACCGGGCATCAAATACCTGCCATCTCCCGCCCAGGTACACCTCGCAATAAGCGTGAAAATCCATGGGCGTTCCCGGGTCGTAGCAGCCGATATCCGGCACGTACCCGCTCACATAACGCGCGGGAATGTTGAAGGTCCGACAGAGAGCCACCAGTGTGTGTGCGAGATCACGGCAGACGCCGTACCGCCGCTGGATGACGTCGTAAGCGGAAATTGTCGGGCTGCCGGAACCGGTCCGGTACTCGATGTTGTGATGCAGCCAATCGCAGATGGCTTGTACCCGCTCGATGCCGTGCGGGATCTGGCCAAAATGCTGCCATGCAAAATCGAGGAGTTTATCGGAGTCACAATACCGGCTCGGCAGCGTGTAACGCAGGATCGAGGGCGGCAGGCGGTGAGGCGGGATTACTTCGTCCACCCACCACTCGTCCTCCCGCAGGCTCGGCACCAGGACCATGGAATCATGCCGGAGCACATTCCGGCCGGGTTTCAGCATGAGCCGGTAGATGATGTTGCCATGATTATCCTCGAACTCCGTCCCCGGTAGCAGCGGCTCGAAGTAGAGACGCTCCTGGCAGATCATCTGGGTGCGATCCTGCCGGGGTTTGAAGGTCACCAGCACTGGCGTTTCCGCCTCGGTTTCGTAGATCATCTCGCATCCGGCACGAACCGCCAGATCGAGTGTTGGAGGCTCCGATGGCGGATGATGGCTCATATTAAGACCGAGTTGAGAGTTGAGGGCTGAGAGTTGAGAGCCGCGAAACTGCAGATCGGGAGCCTTTCTGAATTCACCCGCGGAGTGATTGCACGGCTGCAGTGCTTTGGAATGGCCGTCTTTCAGCCTGTAGCGGGTTACAGCAATTCGCCGGACTATCCATCGCGGTATCTAGGTTGATTCTTCCCTGTGAACGCTGGACCACTACGGAAGAGCTACTCTTTCCGGTCGCCTGCATACCTCGACTGCCTACAAGATCCGCAGCACAGCCGATTCACCCGCACATGAACCGCACATCCCTCGCGCGCTACTGCGAAGAGCATCTGGAGGAGACACTCTCCCTGCTGGAGACGATGGTGGCCATCAATAGCTTCACGGAGAATGCGGAGGGGGTGAACCGGCTCGGGGAAGTGACGGCGCAAGCCTTTGCACGGTTTGGATTTCAGCCCACATTCATTGCGTCCGCTCATCCTCGCTACGGAAACCATCTCGTCCTCCGGCGCGCCCCGGTTGCCGGGGCTCCGACAATCGCGCTGATTTCCCATCTCGACACCGTCTTCACCGAGGAAGAGGAACGGCGGAATGCATTCCACTGGCGGCGGGAGGGCACACGGATTCATGGGCCCGGCGCCAATGACATCAAGGGCGGAACTGCCCTGATGCATCTGATGCTCTCCGCCGTGTACTCCGAAGTGCCGGAAGCATTTGCATCGGTAAACTGGGTGCTGCTGTTTAACGCCTCTGAAGAGGTAAGCTCGGTTGAGTTCCGTGCGATTGCCCTGGAGCAGCTTCCAGAGGATACGCTCGCATGCCTCGTCTTTGAAGGGGACGGCGGGAGCGATGGCGAAACTTCGATTGTCACCGCACGAAAGGGGCGTGTGACATTCACGATCGAGGTAGAAGGCCGCGCCGCTCACGCCGGCAGCTCGCATCGGCGGGGGGCGAACGCGGTGGTGCAGCTCGCGGAGATCGTCACTAAACTGCACCGGCTCACCAGTTATGAGGAAGAACTCACGGTAAACGTCGGCTCATTTCACGGGGGCGGCCCGGTGAACCGTGTGCCTCACTCCGCGTCGGCAGAGGTGGAGATGCGGGCCTTCTCGCCCGAAGCTTACGATCGGGTGAAAGGAGCGATCCTCAGTTATGCGGGGGAAGGCTCACTGCGAAGCGCCGATACCGATGCGCATCCGTGCTGGATCAGTGTTACGCCGGGAGATGAAACACCGCCCTGGCCGATCAATGCCACCACCGAGCGTCTCACTGCAATCTGGCAGGAAGCGGGGCGGGAACTCGGGATTACGGTCGAAACGGAAGAGCGGGGCGGATTGAGCGATGGGAACGTCCTTTGGGATCGGTTTCCAACATTGGACGGGCTCGGGCCACGGGGAGACTTCTGCCATTGCTCGGAACAGAGCGCGGATGGGCGGAAACAGCAGGAATGGGTGGATGTTACCTCATTCATCCCGAAGGCAGTGCTGAATGCGACGGCGATTCTGAGGTTGTTGGGGCATACGGGAATTCAGGATAGGCGTGATTTGAAGTCTCCTCACACCTGAGACGTCGAAATACATAGTGATCTCAGATCGCGATCCACCTGTCTAAAAAACACCACATTGGCCACTACCGCGTGTAGCTCTGCTGCGCAGATTGCGACAATCACGTTCACGGACATTCAACCGGCAAAGCTCAGCCGTAGTGAATTACAGGGGCTGCCCACATCCCGGACCGCCGCCCTATCACGTCGCCGTACCGTGGCATAGCCGGTGCTAACTGGCGGCGTGCTTTCGAATACGACGAGATTCATCACCGTTAAACGAAGGCTCCGTGTCATCCAACCCATCTCCGCATGACGATCGTGCACGCCCGCCCGCACATTTCGTCGAGCGAAACCATCTCCTCCCTCTCCCGTGTTATATCATGCCCGGAAAAACATCCTTGCGGCAGGAAATGGGGACAGAAAGGTTGCGACGTGACTGACATCCCGGTGACACCCCGCCAACCGCCTCCCCCTCCCGTGCGGCGCCGGCACGAAATCTTCGATTCCGCAGGAGGAACGCGCCCGGCATATCGACGTCCATTGCAACGCATCGGTAATCTGCGGCGTGCCCAGATGCGGACCGTGGCGGAAGAAATGGAGGCGGCTCTTCGTGAGATGGGAGTCAGTCACGGAGCGCGTACCGGGAATCAGCAATCGTGGACCTGCGATCCCCTGCCCCACATTTTCTCTCCGGAAGAGTGGAACACCGTCGTCAGTGGCATTCGCCAGCGCCTGGCCGTCTTTGAGCTTTTTCTGCAGGACGTGTACGGGCCGAGACGAATCCTCCGCGACGGAGTGGTGCCGATTCACCTGGTACTCGGCAGTCCCGCCTACCGGAGCGCATCGATCGGCCTGCCGCTGCCCCACGATGCCTATCTGCATCTCTGCGGAATCACGATCACACGCGATTGCTCCGGAGCGTTGGCGGTGAAGGGGCATCAACTCAGCCGCGGTTCGGGCATCGCTTACATGATGCAGAACCGACGAGCCCTCGCGCGAGTGCTCCCGGATTTCTTCGAGGAGAACGCGGTGGCCTCTCTCGCGGACACCCCGCTGGCGCTCGGGGAAGCTCTGCGCAGTGCAGCCCCACCGCGAACGGATAATCCTTCGGTCGTTCTGCTCTCTCCCGGTCCAGAGAGCGCCGCTTATTATGAACACGGTTTCCTCGCCCGTCGCACCGGTATTCCGGTCGTGCAAGGCGATGACCTGCTCGTGCTCGATGATCATCTCTATTTGAAAACCGTCCGCGGACTGAAGCGGGTGGATGTGGTTTTCAATCGGGTGCCCGATGTATGGCTCGATCCGCTGGTGCTCCGCAAGGGCTCGACCCTCGGTGTTCCGGGGCTGGTCCATTGTATCCGCCGCGGCACGGTGACGCTGCTCAACGCCATCGGCTCGCAGCTCGCGGACGATCGCTCCCTGCTTCCTTTCGCCACGCAAATCATCCAGTATTACCTGCACGAACAGCCGATCCTGCCCACGGTGGCGACGTACTGGCTGGGTGATATCGACCAGCGGGAGCTGGTTCTGGAGAACCTGGACGATTTCCGCATCGAGCCAATCTCCAGCGACGACCTGGCGAACGACCTCGCGTTAGCCCCGGCGCAGATCGCCGAGCTGATGAGCAACGAGTCTGCCCGTTACGTCGCGCAGCCGATCGATCCTGAAGCGGTCACCCAGTACTATGAAGATGGCGCACCTGCGGAAGGGAGGCAGGAGCATGTCGTGTTTGCATTGCGACAGGGCGCCAACTTCGAAGTGTTCCCGGGAGCATTGACGCGAGTATTCCCCGGTGGAACGTCGAATGGCCGGCATTGGATTACGAAAGATTCGTGGGTACCGGGAGAGGAGGAGGCGCATCCATCGGTTCATGTTCTCCCGCGCCGTTTCGCGGATTCCAGTGCACCGTCGCGGGAGGTGACCAGCAGCGATGCGGAATCGTTTTACTGGATGGGACGCTATCTGGAGCGCGCCTATCACCAGGCATACCTGATCCAGGTCATCGAGACGCTCGAAACCGAGGAACTCAACTCCGCCGAGCGAAAGCTCTACCGGCCGATGTGGAACCGGCTGCTACCTCCCTTGGAAACCAGCGCGGGAGAGAGCCGGCGGAGCATTACCACTCGGCTCGATCGCTACAAACTCGTGCTGATGCCAGAGCCCGGCTCGGTCGCATCCACCTTGAACCGCGTGTTCGCCAATGCGGAATCGCTGCAAGATGCAATCAGCCCGGAAGCATGGGCGACACTGAGTGGATTGCGCACGGTGTTTCAGCGCACCCGGTTCAAGAAAAAGATCTCGGATGAACAGTGCGCCACTGTTGCCCGCCGGCTCTCCAGCGAAGTGGCGCAGAGGCTCCCGCAGTTCTTTGCAATCGCAAGCCGCACCATGCTCGGTGATGACGGATGGCGTTTCTGTGAAGCCGGGGAAAAACTCGAACGCGCGGTAATCACAGCCAACGCAATCTGCTCGATCGGCAAGTCGCTCGCCCGTCTCCCGCAACCTTCGGAGATCCAGCTCTCGGCTTTTCTCCGGCTGCTCGGTACACGCGATGCCTATCGCCGTATTTTCCAGATGCGCGCCGAACCCGAGGCACTCCTCGAAGTGTTATGGCAACATCCGGAAGCGCCTCGCTCGGTGAGACGCTGCCTGACGGATTGCCTGGAACTACTCGAACGATCCGCATCCCCGGATTCCGCGGGCGCTACGGATGCGCTCGTAGGCATCGATAATCTGATCAACCGGATCTGCCGCATCGATTGGTCCGAACACCTGCCTGAAGAGGAGGAAAACGAGCTACTGCGGGGGCTCGAACCCGCTACGGCTCCGCAGAAGGACACCCTTTCCCCGATCCTGAACGAGTTGCTGAACTCCACGCTGAACGTTCACAACCTGATCTCCGACGGCTTTCTCAGTCATCAGGCCTACATCGCGCAAACTGTACAGCCGCTGCTCCAGGGCTTCCGCAATGGAATTTAAGATCACCCACACTACCCATTACCGCTACGGGCACTCGGCAGCGGAGGCTTATGGCGAAGCGAGGCTGACTCCTCCGGATCTTCCGATACAGAGCGTCAAGAGCCGGCAGTTCGTGATCGAACCCGGCACGAAGACATCGAGCTATATCGATCATTACGGCAATGCGGTGGAGTTCTATTCCCTGCCGTATCGTCATCAGTCACTCGTCATCACAAACCGTCTCGTTGTCGAGACGCGCCCCCCCGTTTACCCGGAGGGCAGCCTGGAACTGAGCATCGGCGAAGCGAGGCAGATCTTCGGTTCGGCGATCACCGACATCTTCGACTATCTACAGCCTACCGAAATCGTCGAGATCGGCAGGGATGCGGTGCAATGGGCGAGGAAATATCTGCCCGGTCACGCGACGCTGGGCGATGCACTGACGCGCCTGAACGAGGCGATTCACGACAGCTTCTCGTACACGAAGGATTTCACCGATAACAGCACTCCCCTTGCCCTCATCTGGAAACATCGCAAAGGGGTCTGCCAGGATTTTGCGCACGTGGCGCTTTC
>CBINJX010000104.1:0-9634 GCA_966251085.1 uncultured Verrucomicrobiales bacterium | reverse complement strand
CACTCATTCCTTAGCCGCTAAGGAATGTTTCTTAAATCGTAAGGAACATTCCTTATCGATTAAGAGATGTTCCTTACCATTTATCACTCATCCCTTGGCTCGTAAGGAATGTTCCTTACGAGCCAGGGGATGTTTCTCAAAAATTAAGATCCATTCCTTACGCGCTAAGGAACATCTCTTGGAGTTTATCACTCGTTTCTTACCGGGAACGGAACGAGTGATAATCCGTAAGGGGTGGGCCTTGCGGGAACAGAACGGTTCCGGAGAGTTGGAGATGTGGTGATCGCGACGGTCATCCGTTCCTGTGGCGATTCTCGCCGATGTCTCCCCACGAACTTGCAATACATTCCGAGAGGGTTTGTTTAGTAGTTCAGACCTTAATTCCTATCTACTCTCTTACTGTGACTCACCAAAAACGTCCATATGCAGGCAAGCTCATCGCCGTGGAAGGATTGGACGGCTCTGGCAAATCGACCCAGATCTACCTCGTCAAACGCTGGCTCGAGCTGGAGGGCTACCGGGTTTTCTTTACTCAATGGAACTCTTCGACCCTGGTAAAGCGCGCCACCAGCCGGGGAAAGAATCAGCACCTGCTCACCCCGACCACTTTCTCCCTCATTCACGCCACCGACTTTGCGGACCGGTATGAGCGTCAGATCCTTCCCCTGTTGAGGGCTGGATATATCGTGCTGGCCGATCGCTACATCTATACGGCTTACGCTCGGGATGTCGTCCGCGGGGTGGATCAGGAATGGGTGGCTCAGCTCTACAGTTTTGCGGTGCACCCGGACATCACCTTCTACTTTCGGGCTCCGTTGGAGATTTCCCTGAATCGTATTCTGGAAGGTCGTCCTACTCTGAAATACCACGAGGCGGGCTTGGACATGGGGTGGTCCACCGATCCCTATGAGAGTTTCCGCATCTTCCAAGGCAAGATCCAGCAGGCCTACGAACGCCTTCAGGAGGAGTTCAACTTCACTGTGATCGATGCCACCCGCGAGATTCATGATCAGCAATCCGAAGTCCGGCGGATCATTTCCGAGCGGATCGATCTTCGAGCGTTCCACGTGTAACATTTCCCCATGCCCTATCCCGAAAAACAGTTCTACGGGCGCAGGCCCTCTGAGATCAAAGACGCCCATTTCAGCGGGAAACTCTTCGTGCTGGAAGGGGCGGATGGCTCAGGCCGCTCGACGCAAATCGAGAGTCTGGGAGCATGGCTGGAAGCACAGGGTTTTGCCGTCCGACACATGGGACTGCGTCGTTCCGAATTAGTGGGCGAAGAACTGGAGCGCGCGAAGGAGGGTAACGTGCTCACCGGCACGACCATGAGCCTGTTCTA
Organism: uncultured Verrucomicrobiales bacterium; assembly: GCA_966251085.1. Taxonomy (GTDB): domain Bacteria; phylum Verrucomicrobiota; class Verrucomicrobiia; order Chthoniobacterales; family Chthoniobacteraceae; genus CBINJX01. Next base: position 8,292 of record CBINJX010000104.1, on the reverse strand, counting down.
TGCGACCGACTTTTTTGATCAGCTCTTTCATCAGATCATCCCGGCCCTTCGAGCGGGTCTGATCGTGCTGGCCGACCGCTACATCTACACCCTTATGGCACGCGATCATGTGCGGGGTGTCGACCGGGATTGGACCCGGAATCTCTACAGCATGGCCCCCGTGCCGGATGCGGTTTTCTACTTCCAGACGAGCAGCCAAGTGCTGGTAGAGCGGAATTTTCAGAAGAATCACACCCTCGATTATTGGGAGAGCGGGATGGATCTGGCGCTGTCGCGGGACATGTTCGACAGCTTCATCCGGTATCAGAACATGATCCGGAAGGAGTTCCAACAGATGCAGCAGGAGTACGGCTTCGAAATCATCGACGCCAACCGGAAGATCGAGAGGATCCAGCAGGAGCTTCGGAAGAAGATCGGGGCAATGCTGGGCGTGGGTGGAGAAGGTTGAGAGTTGAGGGTTGAGGGTTGAGCGACAAATGCAGCTCTGGGGCGGGTGCCTGTTCGAGATGAACGTCGCAAGGGTTACCTGAAGGCTGAACTCCGAACAAATGCGACTTCCCCGGCTGGCGCCCTGAATCTGCGCCAGCCCACCTCTCACTCCCCTCCCCCACCAATCCCTACCCCCCCTACACGTAAAACTCCGCCCACGAACTACTCGTCTCCCACACTCGCACCGTGACCAACCGCACGCCAGGCCGGATCGGATACCGCTCCTGATGCGACGCCACACGGGCGGCGAGCTGCTTCTCGCAGTGGCGAAAGATCGTCTCCGCCATGACTTCCGTCGTCGGGTCCGTCTTATCAAAGCCAATGATCCGATCACCATATGCCGCCTTCATCTCGGCATATTTCGGGTCATCCGTGTTCATGCAAAGCGCATGATCGTAGCTATCGAGGAACTCTCCCATCAGTTCCTTCAGCACCTTGAAGTCGCAGACCATGTCGTTTGCGTCTAAAGTCTCCGCCTCCAGCACAAATTCCACCTTGCGGGTATGGCCGTGCGGGAACCGGCATTTTTCCGGGTGTTTGGCCAGCATGTGGCCGCTCTCGACTTCAAAGGTTTTGCAGATGCGATAAGGCATGGAAAATCAGGTGCCGCGCCGGTGTCCAAAGAGGGCGACGTGCAGGCGGTCGCAATAGCGGAAGCCTTTCTCTTTGCAAACATCGATGAGCATTTCCCGCCGGCTATTGAGCGTTTCAACGTCCGTTCCCTGAGGCATCAGGAGAACCTTGTACGCGGGAATTGGCACACCAATGTTGGCGAGCAGGCTTTCAATTTCATCCACGTCGGACCGTTCCGCGACGACGAATTTGAGCTGATACGGATAATTCTCCACCCACTGCCTGAGGATTGCGGGCTGCAGGCGGGTCTTCTCGTGACGCTCGATCCATTCCGGAGCGATCTCTCCGGGCTGCGGTGTGGAACCTGCAAGCTTCGGACTGAGAGAGGCAAGGTCGCAGGCTGTTCCATGTGGAGCAACTGTCCCGGCAGTTTCGATCGTGATGTGTTTACCGGCGGCGCGGAAACGGGCAGTTAGCTCATGGATATCCCGGCTGATCATCGGTTCTCCCCCGGTGATCACTACGTGTGCGGCAGGATGCCGGAGAGCTTCAGCGAGGATGTCATCTACGGACATCTGCGAACCCTCCGGCTCCCAGGAAGCGTATTTCGTATCGCACCAGGTGCAGCGCAGGTTGCAGCCCGCCAGCCGGATGAACACCGAGGGAACGCCCGTGAGTTCCCCCTCCCCTTGAACAGAATAGAAAATTTCAGAAACCCACATTTGGGATGGTTGAGAATTGAGGGTTGAGAGCCGGGAAAGCGCGGACCGGAACTTGTCCGGTAATCAGCATCTCCCTTTTGATGGATATAGAAAAAGAAACCCGGCGGTAGGGCGGTCGCGCCGCCGACCGCCGGGAAGGCAGGTGGAGAGTGCGGCCACGGCCACCCTGAAGAAGGCGCTCGCGGAGCGAGGGATCCTACCAGGTGCAATTTACAGCCCCGGCTTAGGCGGCAGCGGAGACTGCGAAGCATACACCGTCGGATCCGGAATGCCCGCCAATTGGAAAGCCTCACGACGCTCCACACAGGTCCCACATTCCCCGCAATGCACCTCTCCGCCGACGTAGCACGACCACGTTTCCGCGAAGTCCACCCCCAGCTCCGCACCGCGCCGGGCAATCTCCGCTTTCGTCATCGCGATGAACGGCCGCAGCACATTGATCCCTGCATACGTGCCGGCCCGGATCGCATCCGCCATCGCCTTCATGAACTCCTCACGGCAATCCGGGTAAATCGCGTGATCCCCCGCATGCGCGGCAATCACCAGAGCCTCGGCATCTCGGCTCTCCGCAAAACCTGCAGCAATCGCCAGCATGATTCCGTTCCGGAAAGGGACCACCGTCTGTTTCATGGTCTCCTCCTCGTAGTGCCCCTTCGGGATCTCTCCCCCATTCACCAGCAGATCGCTCTTAAACGATTCCCCGATGAACCCGAGGGGAATCGTCCAGTGCGGCACCCTGAGTTTTGCCGCATGAGCACGTGCCAGCGGCAGCTCCTTGGGATTGTGCTTTGAGCCGTAATCAAACGACAACGCCCCCACCACCTCATGAGTGGCGTGGGCATCGTAGAGGGCGGTCACGGAATCCATTCCGCCACTCAGCAGGACCACCGCTCTCTGGCGAATCTTCGTCATTTCGACTCGGCTGTATGGGTCGCGACCACGGTCACACTGATACCCCCACGGGAAGCAAACTCACCGTGTACAGTCATCACGCGCGGCGAGCAAACCGCCACGAGATCGTCGAGGATGCGGTTGGCCACTTCCTCGTTGAATGAGCGACTGTTGCGGTATGAGGCGAGGTAGAACTTGAGCGACTTGGTTTCGATACAGCGCTGATCGGCGATGTACTCAATCTGCAGTTTTGCAAAATCGGGCTGACCAGTAATCGGGCAAAGCGAGGTGAAATCGGCGCAGTCGAAACGGATCACATAATCGCGCTGCGGATAGCGGTTCTCGAAAGTTTCGAGGATCTCGCGCGAGGGCGTCTCAGGGAAAGGTGCTCCGCTCGAACCGAGCAGTTTCAGGCCACGACGTTCGTTGGCTTCTTGTTCCGGCATAAATGTAAACAGTAACGGGTGCGTGAAACGCGGCAGATGGCAAGCCGGGTTTGAGGGAGAGGGCTCAAAAAGGCGCAAAAGAAGAGCGAGCAGGCACAGGTGAGCGCCGAGAAATAGTATTTAGTAGGTCAGTAATCAGTAATCAGTTTGGGTGCGGATCTATATCTCCCACGGATCCGCCAGTGGGGACTCTAAACTCTTCGAAAGTGCCAAGTGGGCATCCCTCATAGAGAAAGTCTCACCGATTACTGATTACTGGCTCACTGATTACTTTCTTCTTTCATGAGCCCCGCTCGTTAGTTGCTCTCAACTACCCACCCGAAGTTTACGGATACACCCCGAAAGGTTTCTTCATTATTACATCCGCACTAAGAAGTGTTGATTGTCAAAGATTTTGCATCATCAGAGTAGAGAATTTGCGTCCGTATGCAATTTCCGCTCACCAACACAGTTCCCACGCCTTCACACAGAACATCACATGAGCGATATCAAACCTGTTACCTGGAACGACGACCCGGCGCATTTCCGCCGTGTCTCCCGTCGTGACTTCCTTTACGTAGGTCTCGTCGGCGGCCTTGGGCTTTCGCTCGGCAACTACTTCAAGGCACGTGCCGCCGATACCGCACTCGCGGACGCGCTCGTCCCCAAGGCAGAATCGCTGATCCACATCTTCCTGCCTGGCGGATCGCCTGCCCAGGAAACCTGGGATCCGAAACCATTCGCCCCCATCGAATACCGTGGACCTTTTGGAACTGTGGACACGGTGATCCCCGGCGTGAAGTTCTCCCAGCACATGAAGGAGACGGCGAAGATTGCGGACAAGCTCACGATCGTTCGTTCGATGACCCACGGCGAGTCGGCTCATGAGCGCGGCACGCACAATATGTTCACTGGATATCGCCCCTCTCCGGCGATTCAGTACCCGTCCATGGGTTGCGTGGTCTCGCATGAGCTCGGTTCACGGAACAACCTGCCGCCTTACGTTTGTATTCCCAACGTTCCAAACGAGTTCGCCGGCACCGGTTATCTTTCGACCGCACACGGTCCGTTCTCCCTGGGGAGCGATCCGGCCAGAAGCGGCTTCAAGGTGCGTGATTTGAACATGCACAGCGGCATCACGCCGGAGCGTTTTGAACGCCGCCGCTCAATCCTCGATACGGTGGACAACCACTTCCGCACGCTCGAGAAGAGCGACAACATCGCGGCCATGGACAGCTTCTACCAGTCCGCCTATGCGCTGGTATCCTCCAAGGAAGCGCGGGAGGCATTCGATCTCGAAGCCGAGCCGGGCAAGATTCGTGATGAGTACGGCCGTAACGATGCAGGCCAGCGGATGCTCATGGCGCGGCGCCTGGTGGAAGGCGGCGTCCGTTTTGTCTCCCTCACGTACGGTGGCTGGGACATGCATGCCAACATCCAGCGTGGCATCGAGAGACAGTTGCCTCCGTTCGATCAGGCTTACGCTGCGCTGATCCGCGATCTCGACCGCCGCGGCATGCTCGACAAGACACTGGTGATGGTCACCTCCGAGTTTGGCCGTACGCCCAAGATCAACAAGGACTCCGGCCGCGACCACTGGCCGCGCGTCTTCTCGGTCGCCTTCGCTGGCGGCGGCTTTAAACGCGGGCTGGTTTATGGCGCATCCGACGCCACTGCGGCAGAACCGGATCACAATCCGCTCACGGTGGAAAACATGGCAGCCACGGTCTTCAACCAGCTCGGCATCAAGCCCGACAAGAAGCTGATGGCCCCTGGCGGTCGTCCGATCGACATCGTCAGAAATGGCGAGGTCATTACCGACCTGCTCGCTTAGGCGCGCTGCCGTCCAATCACATCTTTCGTAGCACCGGGAGCGCAAGGCCGGAGTCCTCGTGGAGGCCTTGCGCTCTGCACGACTTGTTGCACCTTCCCGCCCCCCTTTCCTGACACATGCTTCGACCTTTCATTCGTTCGCTGCGACTGCCCGCATCGGCAGCCGCGCTCCTCGTTACTACACTCGCCGTCTATGGCGGTTCACCGCGCGTCACGGTTGTCTATCCGAGCGGCGGACAGCGCGGTACTGAGATTGAGATCGAGTGCCGTGGCAACAATCTCGAGGACGCCAAAACCCTGCTCTTCGATGAACCCGGCTTTGAAGCAACGGTGATCCCACCGGAGAAGGGTAAGCCGGAAAGGAACAAGACCAGGATTAAGGTAAAAGTCCCCGCGGATGCGCGGCTGGGCGAACACACCTTCCGCCTGATCACTGAGACTGGCGTCGCCGATCTGAAGCTGTTCTACGTCTCTCCCTTCCCGCTTGTGGAGGAGCAGCCGGAGGACAAGGAGGATCCTCTCAAACCACAGCCGATCACTCTCGGCACAACTGTGTATGGCCGTACGCAGAACGAGGACCAGGACCGGTTTGAAGTGGAGCTGAAGAAGGGGCAGCGACTCAGTGCAGAGGTCATAGGCGCGAAGCTGCAGACCCAGCAGATCTATGATCCGGCTCTGACCATCACCAAGGCGGACGGTACCCCGCTCACCCAGATCGATGACACCGCACTCGGCCGTCAGGATCCGATCACCAGCATCGTTGCGCCCGAAGACGGCAAATATCTCGTCTCCATCAAGGAAAGCACGAACTCTGGCGTAGGCGAATGCGCGTACCTTCTGCATATCGGCTCCTTCCCCCGCCCCATGGCGGTTTATCCTCCCGGAGGTCCCGCCGGCGAGGAGCTGAAGGTTCGCTTGATCAACGACGGCACCGAACCAGTCGAAAAGACCATCAAGCTTCCCAAAGAACCGCACGAGAAGTTCGCAATTTTTGCAGACGAGAAGAATCCCGCACCGACACCGAACTACATTCGCGTGTCGAACATGCGCAACGAACTCGAGGCGGAGCCTAACAACGATAAGGACAAGGCCACCGCAACGGAAGGCGAGCTTCCCGCCGCTTTTAATGGCGTGATCGAGGAGAAGGGCGACATCGATTTCTTCAAGTTCACCGCAAAGAAGGGTCAGGCATACGACCTGAACGTCTTTGCCCGTCAACTCCGCTCCCCTCTCGACTCCGTTCTCGAAATTTATGCGGAAAAAGGAAACCGCATTCAGCAGAACGACGACAATGGCCAGCCGGATTCCTACCTCCGCTGGACCGCGCCTGCCGACGGCACCTATTACCTTTCGGTGAAGGATCAGCTGCTTCGCGGCGGTCCGCTGTTCACCTACCGAGTTGAGATTGCCCCAGTGCAGCCGAAGATCACGGTTTGGCTTCCGGAAATGGTGATCAACTCCTCACAGGAGCGCCGTGCGATCGTCGTGCCAAAAGGCAATCGTTATGCATCACTCGTCCGCGTAAGACGCGCCGATGTCGGCGGAGAAATCGAACTCGCTCCGGACAAGCTGCCGGCGGGTGTCAAAGTTTCCGCAGGCAAAGTGGACAAGAGCGTCGATACCATCCCGATGGTTTTCGAGGCAAAGGAAGACGCAAAGCAGACTGCACAAACCTTCGTTATCGACGCCAGACTGACGGAGCCGCCCAAGGACGGTCCGGCTATTCCCAGCGCAGTTCAGCACGATGTCGATGTTGCAGAAAACGGAAACCAGAGAGCCTTCTATTCCGTTCGCGAGGAGAAGCTGCCGGTGGCGGTAATCGATGAGGTGCCATTCAAGCTCAACCTCGTGCAGCCCAAGGTTCCGGTACTCCAGAACGGCGCGATGAACCTGAAGGTAGTCGCCGAGCGTAAGGGCGACTTCAAAGGGCAGATCACGCTTTCGCTCCTCTACTCGCCGCCCGGCATCGGCTCACCCGGCAATATTCCGATCAAGGAAGGCGAGAACGAAGGCACGCTGACGATCAGCGCAAACGACAAAGCCGCGCTCCAGAAGTGGAAGATCTGCGTCGTCGGCAGCGCCGACTTCGGCAACGGGCCGGTCTGGGTCAGCACTGACTTGGTGGATCTTGAAGTTGCCGCACCCTACACCGCTGGCAAGATCCAGCGCACCTATGTGGACCAGGGCGATAGCACCACGGTGACGGTCCAGTTGGAGAACAAGGTCCCCTTCGATGGAAAGGCCAAGATCGCCCTCATGGGGCTTCCTCCGGGCTGCACAGCCGAGGAGCAGGAAGTCACCAAGGATGACAAGGAAGTGACCTTCACCGTGAAAAGTTCGGCCAATTCACCCGCCGGCCAGCACAGGCAGCTGTTCTGCCAGTTCAAGCTCACCAAGGACGGTGAGGAGATGGTCAGCAGCTTCGCGCAGGGCGGCATTCTGCGCGTCGATAAATCAACCGTCGCTCGCAACGAGGAAAAGAAATGAACCGTGCCCATCACCTGCGACCGATGTTCAACCGCCAATTTCCTTCTCACAAGAAACAGCCAACGCGCTCACAACATCACATGAGTTCGGTATCCATATTCTCGCGACTCCACCTGACTCTACGCTCCTGCACGCTGGCCCTTCTGCTGGGAGCTGTTCCTGCACAGGCCGCGCTCGATTCGCAATCCCCCTTCCAGGTTTTCCCTGAGGAGGTAAACCTCAAGTATCAGCGCGATCGTCAATCGCTGGTGGTCCGTGTCACCGAAGCGAATGGCGTGCATCGCGACGTCACGAAGGAGGCGAAGTTCACCTTCAGCGATCCTGCCAAGGCAAAGGTCGAAAACGGCGTCGTCACACCTGTTGCCGACGGCGAGACGAAGCTGAAAGTCGAGTGGCAGGGGAAGAGCGCGGAGATTCCGGTGAAGATCGAGGAGGCCAAGGTCGATCAGCCCATCTCCTTCCGTTTGGATGTCATGCCTGTCTTCATGAAGGCCGAGTGCAACCGCTGCCATGGAGCCGCTCGTGGGCAGGATGGATTCCAACTTTCGCTCTGGGGTTTCGATCCCGAGGCGGATCACTTCCGGATCACCCGCGAAATTCCCGGCCGCCGCATCAATCTCGCGCTTCCGGCCGAGTCGATGCTTCTCACCAAGGCGGACGGCTCTGCCCCGCATACCGGCGGAAAGCGTTTCGAGAAAGGCAGCGAGATGTACAACACCCTTCTGCGCTGGCTGGAAGCGGGTGCGCCTAACGACAAGCCGGATATCGCCACGCCGACGCGCGTGGAGATTCTTCCGTCCAAACTCGTGCTCGAAAGCCCCGGACAGCAATTCAAGGTCACCGTCCGTGCTCACTACTCCGACGGTACCGAT
>CBINJX010000103.1:0-9649 GCA_966251085.1 uncultured Verrucomicrobiales bacterium | reverse complement strand
CGCCATGGGCTCCGCGGGGCTTCGCTTTGATCCGCGCCAGATTCTCCCGGTACCAGCGTCCGACCGCTGCGAGCACGACAATGCCGATGAGCGCGGCGACGGAAAACCAGAGGATATGTGTCTGGCCTCTCGGCACCACGATCAGCGCTGCCAGCAGAGGCCCGAGGGAGCTACCTGCATTTCCGCCCACCTGGAACAACGCTTGAGCAAAACCGTGGCGTCCACCGGAAGCCATACGGGCAAGGCGGGAGGCCTCGGGGTGGAAGATCGCTGATCCCATTCCCACGAGGGCGGCGGAAGCGATCACGGCAGGGAAACTACCCGCCTGGGAGAGAAGTACCAGACCGATGAGTGTCAGCCCCATTCCCAATGCAAGAGAGAACGGGAGTGGCTTACGGTCTGTATAGAGCCCCACGAACGGCTGCAGGATCGACGCGGTCATCTGGAAAGTCAGCGTGATCAGACCGACCTGCGTGAAGTCGAGGCGGAGCGACTCCTTGAGCAGCGGATAAATCGACGGAATCAGCGACTGGATCGTGTCGTTGAGAAGATGCGAAAAGCTGATCGCAAAGAGAACCGCGAGCACGGTTTCTTCGGATCTATTGACTGTTGCCGCGTGTGCCTCCTCTGCAGTGCTAAGCGTCTTCATACGAAAGCAGCAGCATCTCTCATCTGCCGGAGAGGCCAAGGAACGCCTGTGGTATTAAGGCGCGTTTCGCTGGTACTTTTCTCGGATCGCTGTGCGAAACTCCGCAGGCGACTGCTTTTCGTACCGCCGGAAGAAGCGGCTGAAATAGGAGGGATCTTCAAAGCCGAGATGATAGCCGATCTCGGAGACACTCATCTCGGAATGCAGGAGCAGGCGCTTGGCATCGAGCAGACGGCGGAGCCGGAGGATCTCGCCCGCGGATTGCCCGGTCTGCTCGCGCACGGTGTCGTTGAGGTGATTCACCGTCACCTTGAGCAGCGCGGCGTAGTCCGCCAGGGAGGTGAACTCGCGGAAACGCGTCTCCACCGCCAGCCGGAATTCACGGACCAACTGGGCCGGACGCGAGGAGGTGTCGGAACGGTGCACCTCCGGATAATGCCGGGCCAACTTGCCAAAGATCACCTGGAGCAGGCCACGCAGGACGTCGTGGACACCCGTCAGTCCCGCCTCAAACTCCGACTGCAGCTCGCGGAAGAGCGCATAGTAGCGAGCAAAGTCCTCCGGCCCGAGTTGAAGCAAGGGAGTCACATCACTCCGAAAGAAGAACGGGTAATCGAGCAGCTTGCTGGGCGGTGCCATCGTGCTGTCGAAGAACTCCTGCGTAAACGAGACGAAGATCCCATGGAACTCGAACCCGGGTCTCACCGCATGCACTTGACCGGGACTCGTGAAAGCGATCACGGAACCCGCGATCCGGTAATCGACAAAGTCGTGCATGTAACTCCCCTTTCCGTTCATGAGGGATACCTGAAAGAACGGATGGGAATGCGGCAGGCGACGGTTCTGATGCTGCTTCAGGGACGCCTCCAGATCCGCCACATAAATCCCCGCCTCGGCAGTGCTCTGCCGGTACTCGCTCAGCTCATAGACGGGAATGCCTCGGCGGTTCATGGAAACAAGCAGGTGTTCACCAGTGGCTGAGGCACGAGAGAAGTGAAGCTGCACGCCGGACTCGGAGCAAGGATGCTCCGGTCACCCGCAGCCAAGATGGCTGACGCTACGGGCGCTCACCTCTCACTCCTCCACCAGCGGCTCCCCCGTCACCGCCTCAATCTCCCGCTTCAGCGAATCCGCCTGCGCTTCGAGCACGGTGATCTCGGCATCGATCTGCCTCTGCTGCCGGTCCACGACTTCTTCGAACAACTCCGGCCGGCTCTCCATCATCTGATGCAACTCGTAGTCCGGGCTCTTCTTGAGCTGCGCAAGCATCGCCGTTACTCGCTCGATCTCCTTCTCCAGCGAAGTCAGCAGCTTCCGCAACTCCTCCAGTCGCCGATCCTCCTTCAGGTCGAGATCGCCCCATCCTTTGCGCAAGAGGAAGCTGTGCGGGTCTGCAGCGATCTCGCGCAGGGTCGGGAGATCGCCTCGATCCCGGGCGTGATTGATCGCCGAAATCAGCTTATGATACGTCTCCCGCTTCTCCGGGTTCTGCGCGAGTTTGTCGGGGTGATAGAGCTTCACGAGTTTGCGCCAGAGCGTGGCAATCTCCGCCTCATCCGAGGATGAGGCCTTCTGCTGCTGGGCCGATTCCGCCGCGGCTTCCTCGTAGTCCTTCTCCGTGCGCGCCCACTCGGTTTTAAACGTCTGCTCCGCCTTTGCCGCGCTCTCTTCGTCTTTGTGCTTGAGGCTGTGCAGCAGATCGCCACGGCAACGCACCAGCAGACGGAGTTTATCGCGGAGTTTAGTCTTCTCCGCCAACCGCTCGAAGATCGAGGCGCGCAGAGCCTGGAGGTTCTTCTGCACGACTGTGCACGCGGCCTCCACTTCGGCGAGCCGCGTACGGGCGGCATCGATGAGCACCTGAAGCCGACTGACTTCTTCCTCTCCGGGGAGAATGAGCTGCTGATTTACTTCGTCCATTGGATATCAGGCTTAGCGCGCTGCAGGTACAACTGCACGATGCTTCCGAGATCGGCGGTATCTTCGCGATCGCGAAAGACATCCACCCCGGCATCACGGGCACGGTCGGGGAGGTCGTCGGAGTCGTAGAAACCGGTCAATGCGATGATCGGCATGCCATAAGCCGCCTTGAGATCACGGATGATCTTGAGCATGACCCGCACCCGTTCATCCACTGTGGGGCCGATCCCGAAGACATTGTTGAGGGTGAGAATGGCGAGATCGAAACGGGTGGCCGCCGCCATCTGGACGATCGCCGGAGCCTCACCGCAGCGACTCACCTTCAGCGGATACTCCCCGCAGCGGCCCCTCATCTCTTCCTCGAAGAAATCGACAAAATCGTCATCCCAATCGGCAAACAGGATCGCGACACCATCCTGCTGGGGTGACGCTTCCTCCTCCTGCTTCACCAGCGAGAGAGTCTGCTCCACGAGCGACGAGAGTACGCCCGACGAAAGCGGCCCGCTGGGAATCAGCGAGCCGGACGAGTGAGGAACGATTGAGAAGTCGTCTTCTTCGGCCATCGGAAAGAGTTTCTAGGAAATAGCTCCCGTACGCCCGCTCGGTCGGGAGATCAACTGTGGAACGCGGGGCGCGAAGAAGGCAGTTAAGAGTTGAGAGTTGAGAGCCGCGGAATGGCGGATCGGGAGTTTCCCAACATTGCGCGCTGCTCCACGAGGCGCTTTTTGGAGTGCGGTGGCAAACGACAGCGCGACACCGCTTTGCTGGGGAAAAGGCGGTGGGGAGGCGGGAGGCAGAGAACCGTGCCTGAAGAGTAAGCGCGGATACTTTGCACACCTCTTCGGTAAGTGGGGCGCTTGCGCCGTAGCGTCAGGCATCCTGCCTGCGGGTGCCACGACCATCCTGGTCGGTGGCTGATCACCGCAGCAGTTCTGAGATATACAGAAAGAGACGCAGGGTAGCTTGTGAATCGACCGTGAACCGCGCAGGACTCGGAGCAGGGATGCTCCGGTCACCCGCAGTCAAGATGACTGCGCTACGGCCTCCATCGACTCACTCAATAATCCCCAAAGGTTTATCGATTAACGCCCCCGCTCCCCGCCTTGGTATCTCATCCGGGATGAAAACGGATGCAACATCCCTACCAGGCCCGGCGACGGAGGCCGCTACCACATCGCCTTTGGTCCCGATGTGGCTCAAGTGTCTCTACACGGCCTTCATGGCGGTACTCGTCCCGGTGTATTGGGCGAACTACGGACCGACAAATTTCCTCTACTTCTGCGACGTCGCTCTTTTCCTCACCCTCTACGCGGTGTGGAAAGAGAGCCGGTTCGCCACCTCCATGGCGGCGGTGGGAATCCTGATCCCGCAGCTTTTCTGGTGTGCGGATTTTGGAATGCAACTGGTACGCCGCGGCACGGGTGCGGCGCATTCGGGGATGACCGCCTACATGTTCGACAGCACTAGCTCGCTGTTTCTGCGAGGACTCTCGCTCTTCCACGGATGGCTGCCCTTCCTACTGATGTTCATGGTCGCACGCCTCGGTTATGACCGGCGCGCACTGAAAGCGTGGACCGGGTTAGCCTTCGGGCTCTGTCTCATCTCCTACTTCTGGCTGCCGCCTGCAGGTGCCGGTTTAGCAGACCCAAAGATCCCGGTGAATGTAAACTACGTCTTCGGCCTCGACGACAAACAACCGCAGCAGTGGATGCCGCAAGGCGCCTATCTCATGATGTGGATGCTCGCCCTGCTCTCGCTCGTTTACATCCCCACACACCTCGTCCTCAAAAAGTTCTTCGGCCGCACTGACACCAAGCCGCAGTCACTCAACCCGCAGCCCTCAGCCCTCAACGGCGAAGAGCCTTGGAAGCGCAGCTTCTGGAGTCTGTTCGTCGTTCAGTTCCAGGGCGCGTTCAGTGACAACGTCTTCAAGTTCCTCGTGATCTTTGTAGTCAGCCGCTCGGTCACGGAAGCGGTACGGGACCAGTACATCTCCATCGTGCTGGCGACGTTCAGTCTGCCGTTCATCCTGTTTGCAATGACCGGTGGTTATCTGGCGGATCGTTTTTCGAAACGCTCGGTGGTTCTCGGCACGAAGATGCTCGAGATCGCGGTGATGATCCTCGGCACGGTCGGACTGATGACTCTCCATCTGCCGACGCTCCTCGCAGTGGTTTTCCTGATGAGTGTACAGAGCGCGCTGTTTGGCCCATCGAAATACAGCCTGCTTCCCGAGATGCTGCCGGAGTCGCGGCTCTCGTGGGGCAATGGGATGCTCGGGCTCGGCACGTTCATGGCGATCATCACGGGAGGTCTCACGGCGGGCATTCTGGCAGACACCATTCCTGTGGAGAAAGTGTGGCTGGTAGGCGTGGGCCTCGTGGTGATCGCCGCTCTCGGACTCTGGTCCGGCACGGGCGTGGCGCATCATCCGGCGGCGAATCCCGGCAAAGAATTCCGCCTCAATTTCCTGGCAGAGATCTGGAGCAATATGCGCCTCATTAAAAAGGATCGGGTTCTCTTCCTCTCGGTCGCCGGGATCATCTACTTCTGGTTCCTCGGCGCGCTCTTCGGCGAACCGACGCTGCTGGTTTATAGCCAGGATATCCTGAAGCTCGACGCCACGCAGATCGGTCTCCTGCGCGCCTGTCTCGCAGTGGGCATCGGGATCGGCAGCGCGGTGGCAGGCGTTCTCTCCGGGAAGAAGATCGAGTACGGTCTGGTGCCGCTCGGCTCGCTCGGACTCGCTATGAGCCTCGGCCTGATGGCGCTTCCCGGGCTCACCGCCGAGCAGTTCGGCATCCTGCTCGCGTTCCTCGGCTTCTCCGGTGGTTTCTACACCGTCCCGCTGAATGCGCTCATTCAGCATCGGCCCGATGCGAAAGACAAAGGCTCCGTGATCGCTGCCGAATCGTGGCTGACCTCCGTCGGCATCTTCACCGCTTCGGGTGTCTTCTGGGTTTTGAAGACACTGCTCGGCCTCGCCCCGGGTACCATCTTCCTGCTCGGTGCGGTCGGCACGCTCATCGCCACGGTGGCTGCAATGCGGCTCGTTCCGGATTCGCTGCTACGTCTTGTCATGTGGATGGTGACGCACACGCTGTACCGGCTCCGGATTGTCGGACGCGATCGCATCCCGGAAACCGGCGGCGCGCTGTTCGTCTGCAATCACACCTCGCTGGCCGACGCCTTTTTCCTCGTCGCCTCCACCGATCGCCACATCCGCTTTCTCATCGACCGCGGCATGTATGAGAAATGGTGGATTCATCCCTTCGCCCGGATGCTCCAGGCGATCCCGGTCTCATCGAAGTCGCGTCCGAAGGAGATGCTCCAGGCACTGCAGACCGCGAGTGGTTGGATCAAGGCGGGGCATATCGTCTGCATCTTTGCCGAAGGAGAAATCACCCGCACCGGGCAGCTTCTCCCCTTCCGCAGCGGACTGAGCCGGATCATGAAAGGGGTGGAGGCACCGATCGTTCCCGTACACATCGACAATGCTTGGGGCAGCATCTTCAGCTTCGAAGGCGGACGATTCTACTGGAAGCTGCCGCGCGCCATCCCCTACCCGATCACCGTCTCCTACGGTGAATCGCTCCCTGCCGATACCGAGCCGATGCGGATTCGCGGCGCCGTGCAGGAACTCGGCACCGACGCATGGGCGTATCGCAAGGCACAGATGCCCCCCGTTCACCGCGCCTTTGTGCGGACCGCACGGCGGCATCCCTTCCGGATGGCGATGACTGACGCCACTACACCGGCTCGCAACTTCTTCACCGCCCTGAGCCAAACGATCTTCCTCGCACGACGGCTGAAGCCTGTTTGGAAGGATGAAGAGAAAGTCGGAGTTCTCCTGCCGCCATCCGTGCCGGGAGCACTGGTGAATTACGCAGCGATGCTCATGGGCAAGGTCCCCGTGAACCTCAACTACACCCTCTCCGAAGAAGCGCTCGCCTCGTGCATCCGGCAGTGTGGAATCCGGAAAGTCGTCACCTCCGCGAAGTTCCTCTCACACCTGAAGCTGGAGCTTCCCGTGGAGACCGTGCTGCTGGAGGAACTCGCGGCCGGTCCGCAGCTCCGGGAAAAGATCACTTCCCTCTTCATAGCATGCTTCTACCCGGCATCGCTGCTGGAGAAAGCACTCGGCTCTCGCAAGGCAGCCACCATGGACGACCTCGCCACGGTGATCTTCTCCAGCGGTAGCACAGGAGAGCCGAAAGGTGTGATGCTCTCGCATTACAACGTCGTCTCGAATGTGGAACAGATCCGGCAGGTGCTCGCCTTCCGGCCGGATGACCGTCTCCTCGGCGTGCTCCCGTTCTTCCACTCCTTCGGATTCACCGGAGTGCTCGCAGCCTCCGCGATTCTCAACGTCGGAGTCGCCTATCACGTCAACCCTACCGACACCAAAACGATCGGCCAACTCGTGCAGGAGAACCGTGTCACCTTCCTTCTCTCCACACCGACCTTCCTGCAGCTCTACATGCGCGGCTGCACTCCGGGACAGTTCGGCTCCGTGCGGTTTGCTCTCGTTGGAGCTGAAAAGCTGCCCGAGCGTCTCGCATCTGCATTCGAAGAGCGCTTCGGCATCCGCCCCATGGAAGCGTACGGCTGCACTGAATGCGCCCCGGCAGTCAGCGTGAATGCAGGCAGCTTCCGCGACACCGGGTTTCATCAGGTCGGAGCCAAACGCGGCACCATCGGTCACCCGCTCCCGGGTGTCACCGTGCGCATCGTCGATATCGAAACCGGCGAACTCCAGCCCGTCGGCACGCCAGGCATGATGCTCGTCCGCGGACCCAACGTGATGCAAGGCTACCTCGATCAGCCAGAGAAAACCGCCTCCGTGTTGCAGGACGGCTGGTACACCACCGGCGACATCGCATCCGTCGATGAAGACGGGTTCGTCACCATCACCGACCGGCTCAGCCGCTTCAGCAAAATCGGAGGAGAAATGGTCCCACACATCAAGATCGAAGAGACCCTCCATGAACTGGCAGGCGAGACCGAGCAGGTCTTCGCCGTTACAGGTGTACCCGACGCCACCAAAGGCGAACGCCTCATGGTCCTCTGCCGCCTCGGCCGAGAGAAGCTGGCCCATGTCCTGGAGAAGCTTGCCAACTCAGACCTGCCTAACTTGTGGAAGCCCAAGAAGGATCAGTTCATTCCCGTGGAGCAGATCCCCGTGCTCGGGACCGGGAAGACGGATCTGCGGAAGGTGAGGGAGATTGCGATAAAGGGGGATGCGGACGTGATGTCTCAGGGGGTAGCCAGAGGCACACCGGAGCATGCACGTTGAATGATCTCCCGGATTTTTTCAGGAGCCCGGCGCTTCTCCAATGCCTTTGCGTCCATGCGACGGAGTCCCTCGTAGCCGATTACTTTTTCTTCGGCTTCAGGCGAGGCATCCCACCAGCCATCAGGAGTGTGGACTATCCAGCCCCGTTTTCCCTGCGACTCCACTGGATACACAGTGCAAAGCGTCCTCATGGTTTCCAACTCCACGAGGTCCAGAATACCTTGCGGAGCAATCATCCGCACCAGAATCCTGTTTTTGAAGGCGAGGATAGAATGTGGTGGCTGCTCCAGCCCATTGGTGTTGCCGGTATTGTACAGTCCAACCCAAGTTTCCAATACTTTACCGCTCGATGTATCAACGAGAGCGCCCTCTCCCTCATACGTCTGAAGCAAGGCGCCAGGTTTACCGGCAATCTGTGCCGCATCAGCGCGACAGACATCCTTTACCGCGATCTCGGAACTCCACTCTCCATCAGGACCGAGTACATACGTGCCGCTCCTTTTACTGACTATCCAGCCATCGCGCAGAGCCATGATGCGGCCCATGAATCTCTTACTCTGGGGAAACTCCCCTTCCCGCACGAGTTGCCCCGCTTGAACGTTAAAGAACCAGAATCTCCCCCCCGAAACTCCCGCAAGTTGATTCCCGGCTGTATCGAACGCTATGGATTGGAGGCCTCTCTCCGCGGGTCCATCCGGGATATTTGGAAGCTGTAAGCTACTGACGGTTTTACCTGAATGCGCCTCTATGATCTCAACTTTGTGAGAATCGGTCCCGGTAATTGCCAGCAGGCGCCCATCCGGGGATTCCCGCACGCCGGGTCGCGGCTGCTGGAACTCCGATTTGAAGAGATCGTCCCTCTCCCAGACCGGCTCTGGGTTTCCCTCGGTGTAGAAACTCATCCGCCCGGGAATACTGTAAAAGAAACCGCTGCGCAGGAACTTGGTCCAGTAGTAAGGGTAGTTCAGAGCCTTCCGTTTCGGCGTTACCCACAGTTGTTCGCCGTTTCGCATGTCGAACACAGCCAACTGCCGATCACCTTCCACCTCCAGGTGTTGAGATGTGACCAGCCGTTCACCACATGGCCAGGGGGCACTGTAACTCGCACCCGGTTCTGCCATGCTTATGCTTCCATCAGCCCGGATGCTAAGAACAGACATTCTTCCTGTTGCCGTGTCTACAGGTACGGCCGCCTGCAACTCATTCTTAGCCGCCATCAAGGCAACCCTACCTACAAATCCGTACCCGGAAGAAAACGGGCGCTGCTTCAAGATATCCTCAAACCTAATCCGCTCCTCTTCGAAGCTCTTTTGATGCTCAGCGATTACCTCCGGTATGGCTGAGCTCTTTGGACGTCCCTTCTGCCATCCTTCGGGACCAGGCCCTTGAGCAAAGGTCGCCTTCCCGGAGTCAATATCCAGCCAAATTTCGCATGTAAAAGAAGTGTCTCTGACAATATGCCACACACCACCACCACCATAGCCAATCGCTTTGCGACCGTGAAATCGTACGGCATGGTTCCTGGTGATCGAGGTAACAGCCTCTGCAACGACTTTCTTTTTAGCTAAGTCATAGACGGCAAACTTCGTACCAAATGTAATCGGCATGCCCGGAAGATTCTCTCCCACGGCCTTTCGGCGCGGCTCGTCGTCGACTTCCATTCCAAGCAGAGCCAGATAGGTACCATCATCATTCACTGCGACACACTCTGCCATGAAGCCGGGTACAAGTCAGGGCAAACGCATTAAAATCTGAGTAGGGAGAGGAGGTACTTGTGATCCCAG
>CBINJX010000102.1:0-9732 GCA_966251085.1 uncultured Verrucomicrobiales bacterium | reverse complement strand
GTTGTGGACGCAGTAACAAAGGGATCTGACTCGGATCCGGAGCATCGCGATCAACGTCGAAACGCAGGACCGGGATTCCGGGGTCTAACAACTCATCCTCGGGCCTGCGGCCATCATTCTCCATTTCCAGCCGGTTAACCAAATAGATCTGGTCGCCTATGTTATATCTGGAAAAATCGATGATTACATCCATGCGCTCCGCCGGCGTCATCCGGATACTCGGTATCCTGAGCGGCGCTGGGAGCATGTTTCCATCGTTAGCGATCAGAATAAATGGCTGACGCGAGCTGAGGAAGAACTGATAATAACGTGTTGGTGAGCCATTCAGGAACCGGAGGCGATACTTGCGACGGGCGACTTTGAAAAAGGGCTGAATCTTGCCGTTGACGGTGACCTTGTCCCCTAAGAAACCGTCGAAATTGAATGGATCGTAAAGGAGCTCGCCGGTTCGTTTGAATCGTTTGTCGGCAAATACAATGGGCACATCGAATTCGCCACTGGGGAGGCGAAACGCTCTTGGATCAGGATCTTCCTCGTTCCCTGAATCGAGGAGGTCGAACAGTAGATAAAAACCCGCAAGTCCACGATAGACATTCTGGGAGGTGAACTCTTCCCGATGATCGTGGTACCAAAGGGTTGATTGCGCGCCCGAAAGATCTGTTTCGACTTCCAGATTGGGGTAGTGGTAATCTCTGAACTGCCCGGGCGGATAAAAATCTGCGGGGAAACCATCGCTTTCAGCCGGTGTATGCCCACCGTGCAGATGGGTGATAGTTTCAGGAGAACCGATTCCGGCACGGTTTGTAGGAAGGTCGTTAAAAATCCGGACGAGTACAGGCCTGGTTAACCTGACCTGAAATGTTGGCCCGGGGAAAATCCCATCGAATCCCCAGATTGAGGACGCCGGTAAATCTGGATGGAAACTGTGCGATGCCTCTCTTTCATGGACTTCGTACAGATCTTGAGGGGGGAACGTGCCGAGGAATGGATTCCGCATCAGACTGGGAGCGGGATCGAGCTGAGCGACTGGTGTTGCAACGGGAGCAACGGGCATTTCGACCACAAATGGTCGTGTTGGCGGGCTCTTTGGTAGATCCTTGGCTAGCAGCGTCCTGCTGTGCAGCAGGATGTAGGCGGAAGTGCCAGTTGCGATAGTTTCTTTCAGAAACGAACGACGTGGAACACGTCGTGCAGCGATATTCCCGTGTTGTATCTCCATAGCCTCAAACCTGGATGCTCTCTACCGTAGGTGGCCTCATCGCCCTTGAACCCACTGGTTTCGATGTAGTCCGAAGGGGCTGCGAACCAATTACCTGTGCGGGGATCATGCCCTCGAAGATTCGGGCAACAAATGGAGTCTTGATCCACCACGGGCATGGAGAGAAAACCTACACTCCCTGATGGTAATCATTGGGAAATGGAGGGCTGAGGCTGCATCTGTCGTGATGCGTAAACGTAAACCGCCCGTCGGGGCTCTCGAAATTGGCTATTCTCCGATTTGCGCCTCGTTCTGCATGGTCTGATGTTCGTCCCAACTTACTTGGATAGTGATAAAGAATTAACTGATTCTCTGGAGCGACTCTTCGCAGACGTGCGATGCGCCGTCATTACACAAACCATGAGAACCTCAGCACTCTCCGCATCCATTCTCGGCCTTGCAGTTGCCGGGAGTTTCAACACCACTCCAGTAAGCAAAGTCGACGATGGCCAAATTTTGGAGTTTGTCTCAAAACGCCTCACCGAAATGGAAGCTCTCGTGGGCGAACCAGATGATCTTCACGACCGCCAAGGGCATCTGAATCGCGATGCTGGGCTTCAGTCAACCTTGCTGAACACGAGTTTCTTACAGCCGTCCAGTGGACTCGATTCCTCAGCACGTGGCCTGAGGTGCGCTAGATTCCTGGACCGGGAAAATAAGCGAATAAGCGACAATGAAGACCGTGAGCAGAAAACGATACACACCCGAGTTCAAGGCCCAGGCAGTGGCGTTGGTGAACCTCGGCAAGCCCGTGTCGGAAGTGGCAGAGGACCTCGGCATTGGTTCGAGCATCCTTTACGGGTGGGTACGCAAGGAAGCGCAACCTGGGCAGGTCGGCAGCGAAGGGCACCGAGCCGCAGGCGAGGAGCCCGCAGCGGACGAACTGCACAGGTTGCGGCGCGAAGTTGCCGACCTGCGCATGGAGAATGACATTTTAAAAAAGGCCGCAGTCATCCTCGGCACCAAACCCCAGCTGAGGGCCGAGCGATGATTCAACTCATCGCACAAAAAACTGGCGCCAGTATCCGGCGGGTCTGCGAGGTGCTCGATCAGCCTCGCAGCAGTTTCTACCATGCCTCCAAGCCAACCCGCACCCAGAGCGCGGACGCAGAGATCGGAGGGCTCATCGAGGCTGTCTTCAAGCGCCACCGCGGCCGCTACGGCTATCGTCGTATCGCAGAGGAACTCTCGGATCGAGGGGTGGTCTGCGCCCCTGCCAGAATCCGGCGCATCATGGCCCAGAGAGGCCTGCACGCCATCCAGCCCAAGAACTTCGTTCCCAAAACCAGCGACGGCCGCGCGGACAAACCCTCGCCAAACCTCCTTCTTCATCAGCCTCTGCCTGCGACTCCCAATCGCGTCTGGGCGGGCGACATCACCTTCATTCCCACCAGCGCCGGCTGGCTTTATCTGGCCGTCATCATCGACCTCTGCTCGCGCCGCATCGTCGGATGGAGCCTTGCCAATCATCTCCGCTCCGAATTGGTCACCGACGCCTTGCGTCAGGCCCTGGGCTCACGCTCCGTCAAGGACACCATCTTCCACAGCGACCGCGGCAGCCAATATGGCAGCTCGCTCTTCCGTCACACTCTTCTCCAGGCAGGCCTGCGCCAGAGCATGTCCGCCCGCTCCAATCCTTACGATAACGCCTGGAGCGAATCCTTCATCGGCACCCTCAAACTCGAGATGCTCCAGGACGGATGCTTCGAGAATGCCGACGACGCCCGAACCGAGATCTTCGAGTACATCGAAGGCTACTACAATACTCACCGCAAACACTCGGCCATCGGCTACCACACCCCGGCCCAGTTCGAAGACCAGATCCACTCAGCAAACTAAAACAACATTTGGTCCAAAAATCAGTTGCACCTCAGCCTGACTCCTGGGGCGGAGTGGCATCGTATGTTCCCACGTAAGAAACAGTGATCGTCAACGCGAATGTATTGATTCGGTTGAAAATACCAAGATGGGAAAAGGGCCGCAATTGTGACTACGACCCTGTGCGTGAAATCCAGATGCCTCTGAGCTTTGACTTGAGGTGAAGGTGGAGGACGGTGACAAATCGATTCACATCATACGATTAAGGTGCGTATCGTCGGCCATCCTTGCGCAGGCACAAAGATCAGGGTAGCAAGTGCGTCGTTGAACTTTACACGGAGTCGCCTCTATCACAGTGAACCCGGCGGTCGCGGCGCGACTGCCTACCGCCGGGAATCATCTGGTGCAGGACTTGGTCCGTTGAAGGCGGCCGCTTATTGCACATCCTTCTTGCCGCCTGGTCCTCCCGGACCACGCCGTCCTTGACCGGGACCGTTTCCCGGACCTCCCGGGCCACGACCACCACGCACCGGGCGGATCTCTTCACCTGAGAGTTTCCCATCTCCGTCCTTGTCCAAGGCTTTGAGCGCGGCCGTGGCATTGGCCAATTCCGTCGCATCGATTTCGCCATCCTTGTTCGCATCCAATGCGGCAATCACCGGCGAGCCGGGGCGCCCACCCAGGCCGCGCTGAGGCCGGTCTGAGGTGTCCTGTGCGGTGCCGATCATTGCAGTGATGCCGAGGCTGAAGGCGGTGAGTAGGAGGGTGGATACGGTTTTCATCTCTGATTTGCTCATTTTGTATCGTTTGTGATCTCCCCAGACCGTCCCGCGCGTGTGAACCGGGCAGGACATGAACGGAGTTCATCTGATCAACGCCAGCGGAGAGTAAAATGTGCAGAGATTGGGACGAAGGGCCGGCTTTCTGGGATAAACCCTTCCGAATTGTGCGCAACCCATTGGGCGGCAGTGATTCAGCGTTTTCGTAAACTCTCAATGGGGCGCTGCCTGATGGCGCTATGCAGCGCATTGCGATCCAGCTGAGGTAGAATCTGCTTGGCAAGCGTTGCACAAATTTAAACTTTCTGGCCTTTGCCGCTCCAAAAGGAATGTGCTCTGCTGCACCTCCTGCTGGTAAAACGACGGATGCCCTTACAAGCGTCTGCAGCCAGACTGATCACGTTTCGACACCACCCTAAGCCATGAATTTTGATCGCAGAGCATTTCTGCGCGCCAGCTCCTACGCGGTATTCGGATTAGCCATAATGCCCGGATTGCCATTGGCAGCCGCAATCGGGGGGCAGGCTAAAGCCCGCGTACGAGTCGTTCCACTCACCGCGGCGGATCAGGGGGTATTGGAGTGGATCGCCGCGTATAGCACAAAGGTGCGGATGCTTGGCGGTGGTGTTCTCAGCAAACTCAAGGGAGGTAGTACGGAGACCCGCTTCCTGGTGGAGATCTCGGACCTATCGCAGCTGCAGGCAGCACTCGGTGCTGTGCTTCCATTTTCAGAGATTCGAACATCTGGAAATTCGCTGCGGTTTATCTACGAGGGGGAACGTTTCGCGATTGAAAACCTTCTCCCGGAGTTGTTTGCCGATCGGTTGAAGTCCCTGGCAACAAGGAAACGGATCACGTTTGCCCATGATGCCTTGAGCTATGATCCCGCGACTCAGAAGTTGCAGGATCCTTACCGATCGCTCGCCAGCGACGCAATCAAGGTGATCAATCCGGGGAAGGGGATTGCTGCAGCTTTCCGCACTGTTTTGCGGGGATGGACCGAGGCTGATGAACTTGATCTGAAGCTCGGGGCGAATTTCGCGAGATTGAAACGCCGTGTCCTGAGCGTGCCTGGCAAACGGTTGGGTTTAGCACAGCCCGTCGTTGCTGCGCTGGTGGAACAGTTGACGTCCCTCACAGGGAATCGTTCCTCGGAGAAAATCGAGAATCTGCTTCGATCGAAGCTGGTATCGTTGGCGATTTCCAAGGTGCTGGGCGTCAGCACGAACGAGGTGGTTGCTCAGTTTCTGGCGATCAAGGCGGAAATGCCAGCGGACTCTGGCGACGCCGCTGCCTGGCTTGCGAGCCTGCTTTCGGATCAACTAAATAACTCCACACTCCCGGATTGGTTGGGAGATCTGGATCCATTGAGTGCCTATCGTGCACGCGTTGCGCTTGCTGACGCACGTGCCGTAGCTGCAAGGCGTATGGTTAGTTTCTGATCCTTTCCTTGAACCTATGGCCGAACCATTCCTGTCAGAAATCCGGATAATGAGCTTTGTGTTCGCCCCGAAGGGGTGGGCGCTCTGCAATGGGCAGTTGCTGCCGATCAACCAGAACCAGGCACTGTTTTCTCTGCTGGGTACAACGTTCGGCGGCGACGGACGCGTGAACTTCGCTCTCCCGGATCTACGCGGACGAACACCGATTCATGTCGGCAGCGGCCACTCGTTAGGGCAGAGAAGCGGTGAGCAGGCGCATACGCTCAGCATCGCTGAAATTCCACAACATACCCATTTTGTGAATGCGTCCTCACTCGATGGGGATTCAATTAACGTCGGCGGGTTTCTGGCCCGTGAGGTTGGCTCGCCTTATTCGCAGAACCTCACCGGCGCTGTAGCGCTCAATGCTGGAACCGTCGCAAACGTTGGAGGCAGCCAGGCGCATCTGAACATGCAGCCGTTCCTGACGCTTTCCTTCTGCATCGCGCTTCAAGGGATTTTCCCATCACCCAACTGAACCTGAACGAATATGGCACAACCGTACGTTGGTGAGATCCGGATGTTTGCAGGCAACTTTGCCCCCGCCGGATGGATGTTTTGCGAGGGGCAACTTCTGCCAATTTCCGAGAATGAAACCTTGTTTCAGTTGATCGGCACGACATATGGCGGTGACGGACAGAGCACATTTGCCTTACCCGACATGCGCGGCCGCATTCCGATCCATCAGGGGAATGGGTTTATCTTGGCGGAAACCGGCGGGGCGGAAGAGATTACCCTGACAGTCAATCAGATCCCTGCCCACTCGCATCCGGTCATCGGCAGCACCGGGAATGGCTCTGATCCCAATCCGGGAGGCGCTTACCTTTCAGGTTCGACGATACTTCAGCCGTACTCGGTCGAGTCACCCGATACGAATTTTTCGGCTCAAGCCATTACACCTGTAGGAGGAAGCCAACCGCATAACAATTTTCAGCCATACCTTTGCGTCAGCTTCATCATCTCTCTGTTCGGCATCTTCCCTTCGCCCACCTAGTACTGCCGCAACACTGATTTCAATTTAGCCTCCAGTTTTTCCGACAGCAAACGACCTGATTTCATTGCCTGCTATGGCTGATCCATTCGTCGCAGAGATTCGCATTTTCCCATTCAATTTCGCTCCCAAAGGGTGGGCCTGGTGTGACGGCCAGTTACTGCCGCTTTCCCAGAACACCGCACTGTTCTCATTGCTCGGCACAACCTATGGAGGCAATGGAAAGTCCAACTTTGCACTGCCTGATTTGCAAGGTCGGGCTCCCATGCATCCTGGCCAGGGACCCGGACTTTCGCTTCATGATTTGGGTGAGGTTGGCGGGTCAGAAACTGTGACGCTCCTGGAGTCGGAGATTCCCGGTCACTCTCACGGGCTTCGTGGTTCGATCGAAAACGCCGAACAAGGCTCATTAACCCAAGGCGTGACGCTATCCCGCACACGAAACGGGAGCCTATATCAGACCGGAGCGGGGAATCAGGTTCAGATGAATGCCGGAATGCTCGCCCCCACAGGAGGTGGTGCGCCGCATAACAACATGCAGCCATACCTCACGTTCTATTTCTGCATCGCGCTCCAGGGAGTCTTCCCGCCACGCGGTTGATCAGAAAACCGTAGAGCCAGAGCGCAATGAGTGCAGCAGAAAGTGGCCAATGTGAGGTGAAACTACGGCCGATAACTGGCGCAGACATGCCATTCCTCGAGCGTGTTTACGCCAGCACTCGGACGGATGAACTCGCAGTCACGAATTGGAGTGCGGCACAAAAGGAAGCTTTCTGCCGGATGCAGTTCAACGCTCAGCATGAGCATTATCAACGGCATTATTCCGGCGCGAGTTTCAGCGTGATCGAGTGTGACGAAATCGCGGTAGGACGCCTCTACGTGGACCGCTGGACGCGCGAGATCCGGATCGTCGATATCGCTATCCTGCCCGAACACCGAGGGCGCGGAATTGGCACGCGGCTGCTTGGTAACTTGCAGGAGGAGGCCAGATTTAACGGAAAGCTACTCAGTATTCACGTCGAACGCCTAAATCCTGCGCTCCGCCTGTATGAACGCCTTGGATTCCGAATCCTCGAGGACAAGGGCGTGTATCTGCTGATGGGGTGGGAGGGAAAGCGAGAATGAGGATGGGGCAGGCTCGGAAACTGTATCAGCGGTGTTTACGTGAAGATAGCTTCCAGGCAGGGTGTCTGTGGGACACCCGCAACCTGGACCAGGAAAATCTCCAAGGTTCCGAGTCGGTCATGCTCCAGTCGGTACACCGCCTGCGGTACACGAATCGGAGCATTGAAGGTAAATCGCAGGGCGAACGGCTCCCGCGTCGCCTGCGGAGCACGCCCCCCAAGAGGCGCCACTTCTACGAGCTTCAGCAGCAGGATACCATCGGAAGCGATGAGCCTGAAGGTATCTCCATGGCACTGTTCGAAGTTTTCGCGCTGAACTTTTTCGAGGTCGAGCATGCAGGAGAGCGTACCCAGTCCGTCAACGCCTGCCGCGTTCACTTTCTCTGCAACTGCCCCTAGCCCGTATCCTTTTCACTCTCGTCTGCAAATTCTGCAAGTCTACCCGGTTAATTTATGAGCACTCGAACCCAGTCTCGAAATAGCTTTTTTGTTCGCTGCCAGCAGGTCCTGAGCAGGAAGAAGAGGGCCGTTCGTCCTACACGGATTCCACGTGCAGTCGAGGTGCTCGAAGCCCGCATTGCTCCCGCGGCTGCGGTCACTGTGACGCTTACGGACGATCGCAGTACTGCCGAACCGGGAGATACGATCCACTACACGGAGATCATAACGAATACTGGGGATACTAGTGCGCTGAACCTGCAGATCGCTCACCTCCTCGATTCCCAGTTGAGTTTCGTGCCGGGGTCGCTGAACATTTCTCCTCTCGCGTTTGATGACGCGTTTACCGCAGTTGGTAACACGCCGTTGATTGTCAACAGCAATGGCGTGAACCCGGGCAGTACTCCTGCGCTGGTGGTGACCGGTAATTTGTTCAGCAATGATGTCGAGTTTGCGAATGATTTAGGGGTGATGGACTCGTTTGTCCTGTCCACGTTTGACGCAACCAGCGCAAACGGTGGGGCAGTGCAGGTAAACCCAGACGGCACTTTCACCTACACGCCTGCGGTTGGGTTCAGTGGGGTTGATACGTTTACATATACCATCCGGGATGATGGTGCAGATGGCATCGCGGGTAATGCTGATGATCTTACAGGTGTCGGGACAGTGCGTGTGACGATCAACGAGGTGGTTTGGTATGTGGATAGCTCGAAAGCGACGAATGGTACGGGCACGGCGGGATCACCTTTTAATTCTCTGGCTCCGCTAGAAGGTGCCGGTGGCGCAAGTGATGCGGATGCGGCTGGGCATGTCATTTATCTGACATCCAGTGGAACGAGCTATGCCGGAGGAATCCAACTTGAGGCTAATCAGAAACTCATCGGTGGAGGCGTGCCCCTGGTAGTCGGCGGAGCCACACTGAAGACGGCGGGAGCGGCCCCGACTTTAACAAACGCCACGGGCGCAGGTGTCACGCTTTCGAATAATAACACGCTCGACGGCTTTGTGATTTCCGGGACCGCTGGGGCAGGAATCACCGGGAGTGGCGTCTCAGGCTTGACGATGGGGGGATTGACCATTTCGAACGCAGGAACTCATGGAATTAATCTTTCCGGATTCACCGGGACATTCGCGGCTACCGGAGCGCTGACGATCTCGAATCCAGTCAACGATGGCATAAAGATTGCAAACGCACCCGGTGCCACATTCAATTTCAACGGTGTCAACGTTATAGGAAGCGGTGTGACCGGAGGGGCGACGGGGCATGCGCTGAACTTTTCCAGTTCCGCTGGAGCGACTTTCAATCTGGGCTCCATCTCTCTGTCAACAGACCGGGGAACGGGTTTGCTGGCAAATAATGCGGGCTCAATCAATGTGGCAGGTAGTAGTAACTCGATCAGCGCGAATGGTAGCGCTGCGATTGATCTCACCAATACGGGGATCGGGAACGCCGCTTTTGCTTCGGTCTCGTCGATGAACAGCCCTAGTGCGGGCCTGAATTTGGACGGGGTGTCGGGCACGATTACCGTCGCGGCGGGGGCGATCAGTGGGGCAGTCGGAGCTACGGTGGATATCAACGCTGGAACCGTTGGGCTCAGCTATGCCGGTTCCATCACAAACAGCGTTGGCCGGTCGGTCGAAATTACAAACCATGCGGCTGGCAATGTGACGCTCTCGGGTAATATTACCGACTCTGGCAGCGGTATCCTATTTTCAGGAAACACAAGCGGTACGATCACCCTCAGCGGGGCCACCAAGAGCTTCACGACTGGAAGCAGTGCCGCCGTGACTCTTACAAATAACACAGGTACTACAGTCGCATTCAGTGGCGGACTCTCGATCA
>CBINJX010000101.1:0-9745 GCA_966251085.1 uncultured Verrucomicrobiales bacterium | reverse complement strand
AAGATTTCTAGCGATTTCTCCATCAGCGGTACGGAGGGGCAACTCAACATAAGCGACTCCGGTATAGTGATTCGCAGGCTCCGGCGCCTTCAGATGCTAGGTCGCCACGGATTCTCCCGCATCCGGGTGGATTATTGTTCCTCTCTTCACGAACGCCAAAGCTCGTAGCCCTTCCCAGCCCATGGGCGGGTTAGGTCGAGGTATTGCCCGGTCCTCGTGTCAGCAAGACAGCTGGAAAGAAAATGCCTCCGACGCGTAATGCATCGGAGGCTCATTGTAACAAGTATCTGTCAGCGTAGCGGCACTTCGAATCCGCGCCGCGCTACGCAACCGTCGTCTTCTTAGCGTGAGTTCCGCCGACGGAATCGACGGAGACCGAGAAGTGAACCGATACCCATCAGAAGCGAAACGCCAGTAGTAGGTTCCGGTACTACCAGGGCGATATCGTTGCCTCCCGTGAATGATGGTCCACCGGGGGCCTCAAAGTTCGCCAGATAGGTGATCTGGTACGGCACACCGGAGAAGTTGACAAAGCTACCCTCTGGTAAGCCGTTGAATATTCCGTTCACCGCATCAGTGCCGTCGTTGATCATGATGAAGAACAGATCGGCGGTGGGGATGAACCCGTTGATGAGAGAACCCTGCAGATCACCAGCGAGCGTAATACCACCGCTGACGTTAATTTGGTCGTAGCCTGTTCCCGCGCCTGTCCCCCCCAGCTCGATCTTCAGCGTGGCTCCGGACTGTAGATCAAATTCACCACGGACATTCAGGAGCCCCGGCCCGGTCGCCGGAGCGAGTGTGCTACCGGCGAATGTCGTAATACCACCGGTGGAACCATTCAGAACCAAGGTGCCGCCGAGAACGTCGGTCTGTCCCAAATAGTCATTTTGTCCACTCAACTCCACCTGGCTGGCTCCATCTTTCACGATGCCGCCGCCGCCACTGATCTTGCCGGAGAAGAGGCTATTGAGGAAACCGGAGATCGTAAGCGTGCTGGCCGGTCCGAGATCAACCGCACCGGAGCCCGTCAACGAGTGAATCTGCTCGCTGGTGTTGAAGGTATTGAAGTCGAGCACGCCGGATGCCGAAATGCTGAGATCAGCCGAATCGTGGATCTGATTACTGTTACGCACGATCAACTTGTCGGCTTTTTCACCACCGATGCCATCACCGACCGTCACCGCTCCACTGCCCAAGGCATTGACACCGGTGCTCTTAAACAGCACCACGCTGCCTTCGTTGATCGTCGTAGGCCCCGTGTAACTGTTTGCAGTTCCGCCACCTTGGATCTGCACTGTGCCCGGACCGTTCTTTACGATTCCACCCTCTACACCCAATGCATCCCGGACGACGGTGCTCACGCTGAGGTCGACCGATGCCACACCGTCAGCGACTGTGAACGTGCGAACCCCATTCAACTCCATGAATGTGTCCGAATCAGTCGAATTACCCAGACCGGAAGTGATTTCCGCCGGGAACGTTGTCACGTCTCCGTTCAGTCGGATGTAGTTCGCGCCTGCTCCGCTATTCTGGGTAAGGATGGTGCCGGTCATTTCAAGACCACCAAGCTCCAGAATGGCTTCACTTGCACCGAGTACAGCCTTACTGAAGCCGTTCAGTTTGAGCGTTCCAGTGATCGCGAGCGTGGAATTGCTGTTAACCTGAATGCCGTCGGCTGTCAGCGTATTGGTTGCGCCCGTGGCATCGAAGTCGCCGGTTACCACCACTCTGTTCGCCGGTGTGATACCTGCCGAATTCGTACGGAAGGCACCACCCCGCATCGTGACTCCGGCGAGCGTTTCATTCTGTCCGGCAAAGTCCACTGTGCCGAAGTTCAGAGTGATCCGTCCCGTATCGGCCATCTGATCCGGCTGCAACCAGTTGAGTTGCCCCGCGTTGATCTCCACATCTCCCGTGATTGCCGTAATTCCCGGCGCCTTGTTCAACTGAACGAGCGGCTGATTCTGCTGCCCCGGGAACGTGTTCACGAGGACCATTTTCCCAGTGTAGGTATTTGGCGTGGTGTCCGGGGCCTCGATTGACGAGTTGCCGATGCTGAGTGCGGCAGCCACGTTTGCCGTATTCCCCGTTGAACTGACCCGGAAGCCCGTGCCGCTGATTTCACCGCCAATACTTACTACCGAACCTGTATTTCTACCGGAGATCTGCGGCAGATCGATCGTCGGATTTCCAGTGAGCGCCGCACCATTGAAGCTCATATCCATGGAGTCGAAGCCGCTGATTCCCAGGGTGTACGGCCCATCAATGGTCAGTTTGCCCATTGCATAGGTATTGTTTGTCCCGGGAGTGCCGGATGCGAGCGTTCCGTTATCCAGGATGATCGTCGCGCCGTTGGAGATGACGTTGATATCCTGGCCAAACTTCGGAAGGGCAACACCACTGTCCACACTAGCAGTGAACATGTTCAGCGTGCCGCCGGCGAGGTGGATCGTATTACGCACGGTAT
The DNA here is from genome assembly GCA_966251085.1 of uncultured Verrucomicrobiales bacterium. Taxonomy (GTDB): domain Bacteria; phylum Verrucomicrobiota; class Verrucomicrobiia; order Chthoniobacterales; family Chthoniobacteraceae; genus CBINJX01. Next base: position 7,275 of record CBINJX010000101.1, on the reverse strand, counting down.
CTGTTCCACCGAGCGCCGCCCCACTATTTACCGTCAGCGTTCCGCTGTTGTGGTAGATGCCACCCGTGAAGGTGCTTGCCGCCCCGGAGAGAACCACCGTACCGGTCCCAGTCTTCACCAGCGCTACCGGCTGGCTACCGTTGTTCACGACATTTGCGGAAACCGTCAGCGTGTTATTTCCACCAAGGAAGAGTTCCGCGGTGCTGGCGCCTGGCGTTGCGGGTCCGGCGGTCAGACCTCCGGTTGCGTCGGAGGCAATCGTAACCGCATTTCCGACCCCGAGGATACCACCGTTTTCAACACGAAGATTGAAGCCGGCTAGGTTAATGGTCACTGCGGCTTCTACCTTCAGCGCTTCCAGTGCGCGGTTTGCGGTGAGCGTACGCGCAGCAGTCGTGCGCGCGATGTCGGTGTCAGTCCAGCCAGTCTCCGCTTCGTTCTCCGTATATGTCGGCGAATTGATGCTTCCCCCGTTGCGCATGTCACGAAGACCGAGAGCCACACCGCCGTCGATCGTGGTGCCATCGTACTGCATGAAGTCGAGTCCGTTATTGCCGAATAAGCCGGGGACGACAGACGAGTTGCCCGTATTGGCAAGCCCCGGAATCAGGACACGCGGGGAGACTCGCGCATTGCCGAGAGTTGCTGCTCCGACCGCTGCGCCGCCGTTCTCTGCAACCTGGAACTGCAGTGTGGCGCCAACAGCACGGGTAAACGGATTGGCGGCAGACCCCAGTGAAATGGCCGATGCGACAGTCTCACTACCTGGATTGTAAACGATCGTCGTATGCCCTGCAGGCGCTGACACAGTTCCCGGGAGCGTCTGATCGCCATTGAGGCGGAGTGTTCCGCCACCGAGGACCAGATGCCCCGCTGGATTCAACCGGGAAGTGTTCACCGCTTCCGCATTCTCAACCCGCAACTCCCCACCCCGGAGCTCAATCCTCGCGGAGTTCGGCAGGGCTCCATCGGCTCCCCGGAGATCGACGAGACCACCTTGGATGATAGTCGCTCCCGTGTGGTTCGCAGCTCCGCGCAGGATCACCGCGCCGCCGCCACGCTTGTCGAACGTATTGCCTGCTCCGCTGAAATTGATTCCGTTCTCAAACAGCACGTTGCTCGTGACATTCAACGTCGGATTGCTCTGGAACGTCGCCGAACCTGCAATACGAGTCACATAACTGTTACCACCACCGAACTGCAGGATATCGCCTCCGGTGACAGTAAGATTGTTGATGCTCAGGAGCTGACCACTGCCGCCACCGTAGTTCACCAGCCGGTCGGAGTTGATCTCGGCCGTGTTACTGACGACCACATTCGCCATGTAGTCCGCGTTCTGCCAATTCCGCAGCAGCAACCGTGAGTTCGGACCCGAGAGATTCACCGTTACCGCACCTCCCTCCTGACCAAGAGAGCCCATTTGGCGAGCCTCGAGAGATGCGTTGGTGCCAAGGTTGATCGTTCCAGTGAAATCGTTGGAACTGTTGCTGAGGTAGAACGGGTTGGCGTTATTGCCGCCCACCACATTCATTGTGATCCCCTGCCCCGAAACCTTGCCCATCAGGTGCAAGTCCCGCTGCTGTCCGGTGTTGTCGCGCTCCACAAGAACAATCGAGTTCGTGCCGCTCATCTGAACATCGCCCGTGTAGGCACGGTTACCGCCTGCGACAAAAAGCGATGCGCCGCCTTCGAGAACCAGATTGTTAGGAAGCCCAGTCACTCCCGTGCCGGAGGCGACCTGATTGATCAATGAGCTTCCAGACTTCAGCGTGATCGTCTGTTCCGCACGACCACCGACAGAGGCGAAGTTGAGGAGATTCAACACGCCACCGTCCACGGTCACGTTGCCCATGAAATTCGGTTGACCGACGGCTGCCTGGCCGAGAGTCAGCCGGCTACCACCCTTGAACAGGATATCGCCCGTACCAGACAACTGGTTAGCGTCATTGATCGTAAGAGTTCCGTTTGAATCGGAGCCTCCTCCAAACAAGGTTTCGAAGGTTGCGCCACTTGCCCCAATCACAAGCTGCATCTGCTGGCCGCCGTTCAGGTTCAAGTCGTAGCCACCGAGTACCCGGAAGGTCGCTCCATTGATATTGATGTTGCGATTACCCGAATGGGCCCCGAGCGCGGTCGGATGCGTTCCAGCGAGTCCGTTGATTACCAGCGTGCCACCGTTCACATTCACGGAGCCGGTGAAGGCGCTGCCTGAGTTCCGCAGGATCAGCGTTCCCGCTCCGGTTTTCGTCAGACTGCCTGATCCGAAGCCGACCAACTGCGTGCCGATATCGAGCACACCGCCGGTCGTATGGATGAACAGTTCGTCCTCTGGAGTTGCTGCGCTGATCGATCCCGTTGCCCCCGCGATCACGCCGGCAGTCGTTCCAGTTCCGCTATAAAGCAGGCCGCCCGCACTCAGAGTGAGCGTGCTGGAGTCCATTGATAAACCCCGCCCGTCTTCAATCTTCAACGAATTCGTCGTGATCATTGAGAAGGAGGGCAGCCGCTGAGTCGTACTCAGGCGCGAGTTCGCAGTCAGGCCCGTCGTCCCAGTCACGTCGAGAGGCGTATACGTTGATAGCGGAGCAATGTTGGAACCGGACTTGGTAGCCCAGTCCTCACCGACGATCGCAAACCCGCCGAGGATCCCGTTCGTCAGCGTAGCGGACGTCGTGATCGCTCCGTCTTGCGGGAGCACAAAGGTGATCGATCCTCCACTCACCGGCAGCCCCGTGAACGGATCGGCTTCAGGTTGAGTAATGTTACCGAGATTGAGCGTCGCAGAGCGCCCAGTTCCGTTCGCCACCTGCACAGTGCCTCCACCTGCTCCTCGAACGAGGTCGCCCAGCGTGACTGTGGTATTGGCACCTGCATTGCCCTGTACCTGAAGATTACCGCCGGCCAGAGTGATGGGAGCCGTGCTGGAAAGCTTGCTGTTATTGTTGCCCGCGTAATCGAGCACCAGATTGCCACCGCTCACCGTGGTCGCACCGGTGAAGGTATTTGCACCGGAGAGCGTCCAGGTTCCACTTCCTGTCTTAGTCAGCCCACCGGAGCCGACTCCGATGGCTCCACTGATATTGCCATTACCTGCCCCCGTCAGGGTCAGGTTCCGATTGTTATTCGGGGCTGCTCCCGTGGCGATATTACCACTGATCGCGAGATTGCCGGAAAGCGAGCTGATGACCGAGTCGGTGCCAATTGTGATCGCCCCGGTGTAGCTGTTGTTGCCACCGAGGTTTGTAAGTGCACCAGACTTGGAATCAGCGCCACCGCCATGAAGCGTGAGCGGTTCGGCGACAGAAATGCCGCCGGAAAGATCCAGGCTCGCGCCGCCGTACACCGTTGTCCCCGCAGCAGTACTTCCGAGCGCGGCACCGTTCGACACCTGCAGGCGTCCGGCTGAGATCACCGTGGCGCCGGAATAACTGCTGGCTCCCGAGATCACCCAGCGGCCGCTTCCGTCCTTGTCCAATCCACCGGATGTCGTGTTCACACCGCCGGTAATTACACCGTTTCCGACTCCGGAAAGGGTTACATTCCCCGTGCCGGTAATACCGTTTGAATTCTCGAGCACGAGCTCGCTCGGCCAGAACTGGAAGGCGCCCCCGGCAGGCGTTGCCGATGGGTTCATCGTCCCGTTGGCTGCGATCGTCGCATTTCCCGCGAGAGTGACAGTTCCCTGGATGCGATTCCGGCCGGTCTCACTGACCAATGCTCCCAACTCGCGAACGGTGGTGGTACCGGGAACCATCGCGCCGGCTCCCGTCAGGGTGAAATTATCACCATAGGTCCAGCCCCCCTCCAGTTTCACCGTGCCGCCATCGTTGATTGTTACGCCCCCTGCACTTGTTCCAAAGGCTTTATTAGCCCGTGCCGCCAGGACGCCGGCATTGACGACGATCGGCCCGCTGAAGTCACTGGCCTGATGCGGCTGCAAGATCAATGCGCCGCCGCCGTCTTTCACGATGCCGCCGTTAGTTACAGGCGTGGTGACATAGAATTGAACATCCTCGTCGATCGTGAATGTCCGATTCCCACCGAGTAGATCAGTCCTGGAATTTCCGAGTTCACGGAACGAGTTGCCAATCTGAATGAAAATACCCTGATTGCCGGAGTTCCCGAGCATCGGATCGTCCACGACGGTGACATTGCCGCCAAGCTTCAGGACCGCTCCCGCGCCGGCGACCGTGGTAGCGCTGCCGCCTCCGACGATGATGTTCTGGCCGGTCATGTTCAACCCACCTGCCCCGATCTCCAGCGTGCTCATCCGGGTAGGATCCCCGGGCAGACCCGTGGTGACGGTGGGAGAATACGCCCCGACATTGAGATTGAGCGTCCCGGCTTTGAACGTGCCACCTGGATTCAGATTGAAGGCGCCGCCGGTTACCGTCGCGACATCCACCTCCATCTTTCCAAGCCCCACATTCAGGGTGCCGTTCTTCTGAATGAGCGTTCCCCACTTTTCATTCGTGATTCGATCGTTCTCACCCAGCGTACCTGCCAGGAGCGTGACCGTCGCGTTATCAGCGATCTGATTTTGCCCGGAGAGCAGAGCGGCTGCCGGTGAGTTCGGGGTGAGGCCGACGAGACCGTTGTTCGTCAGATTGACGTTGTTGGTGGTCGAGAGGTCGCCGTGATGCCCGGGGCCCCAGACGACCGTTCCACCATTGATGATCAGATCCTCCGACCCGGCGGTATCTGCAATTGCATTCGCCCCATTGGCCTTATTCAGACGCACCAGACCGCCATAGACGACGACTGGGCTCGTAAAAGTATTGTTGGTGGAATCCGCGGCGCCGCCGCCAATCACGAGGGCATTGGTGTTGGCTCCATACGTCACCACATCGAAACCGTCTCCCGTGATTGCCCCACTGATGATGTGCGAGTGGTTGGTGCTGTTTCCACGGGAAAGCGCCACGTTGAGGGTGGCCCTGCCGTTGAAAGTGGCGCCCCCCATGAACGCGATGTCACCGTTGTAAGCGCCCAGGCCGAGGATCGAGCCGTTGTTGACCGTGAGCGACCCGAGCTTCACCAGCGTGTTTCCGCCCACGTTCGCATCCGACGACTCACCATTGTCGTCGGAGCCGATGACGGCATTTCCGTTGACAGTGATGTTGTTGTTCCAATTGCCGAGGATGGTGTTGGCATTGGCCGTGGAGACCGGCTCGTTGATGCTCAGCGTGCCACCATTGAGGATGACAGGGCGCCCGCCGAGGAACTGTCCGCGATGAACGTCGAGGATACCGTCATTGATAATCCAGCTGCCCGTCAACGTGCTCGTCCAAGGGGCAGTAGTATTCGGCGCACTGTTGGCGACTCCCGCGCCGATGCCAAAAGATTGGTGAGTCAGGCGGAGCGTACCGGTGCCGCTCTTGATGAAATCCACAGAAACATCGTCCCCACCGCCCGCAACACCGTCCGCGCCGAGGTAATCTGCCACCGGCACCTTGATGTCGAGCGTGGCGTTGTTATGCACATACAGGCTTCCGCTGGATGAAGTCAGGCCTCCCGCACCGGAATTCCCAACAATGCCGGCCGCCACGCTTCCAGAGGTAAGAATGCCACCGCCCGCCACATTCAGGACGAACCCATTCGTATTGATCGTCTGTGTAGCCGTCGGCTGGAGATTGAGGGTATTGACGCTCCTGTTAGCACCCAGGGTGACTGCCGCAGCGGTTTGCTTCACGTGCTGTGTCGCATTCCAAGTGTCTTCAGTGGTGTCCACCGTGTAGTCGGCCGCGGTGAAAGACGTCACACCAATCGCCACTCCATTGTCCAAGGTCGTATCGTACTTCGCCCACTCGTTCCCCACATGATACTGAGCCCCAAGGAAGTTGGAGCTTGTCTGCCCACCGATAACGATGCGGGAGCTATTCGCACCACTTGTTCCGAGACCGGTCCCTGTGAAGTTCACGGTCGACTTCGTTCCAGTGAGGTTGAGTGAATTGATCGTGAGGGCTACCGGTGCGGTGGAGGTGCCCGTCTTGACTACATCGAACAGCCCGTGCCCGCTGACATTCACCGTGCCAATTGTCTCGGTAGTCTGCGCATTGTTTGCCGAAGTCAGGCGCAGTACAGAGTTCGAGCGCATGTTTACCACCGCATTATCCGCGATGCGGTCGTTATTGTTCGCAGCAGCCACCCCGAGCACACTTCCGTTGCTATCGAGGTTCAGTGTTCCGAAAGTCGGCAGACCATTCGTTGCTCCCGTCGCACCGCCACCATTGATGGTGATTGTGGCGGGCGCATTTCCAAAGCCGGAGCCAATTGCGCCCGAGGCGCCGCGGAGGTTCAGCGTACCCGTGGCGATCTGCAGATTGGAGATATTGATCAGGCCGCCACTTGTCACATCCTGCGCCGCCGCATTTCCCACACCGGTCTTGATCAGCGTCAGGCTGCGCCCCGCAGCATCTTCACCGAGTGCAATTGCATGATTGAAGATCAAAGGCGCGCTACGAAGCTCGATCTTCGCATCACCCTTGATGCTGGCGGTGTTGGCGAATCCTACAGCGTAGCCGTTATTTCCCTCAATCGCCAGCCGGTGGTCGCCAAGGCTCAGCGTTCCAAAGTTAAATACATGACCGGTTCCAGTGGCAGCGGCGGCCCGGATTACAGTGATCCGGTTCACATTTCCTGCCTGCGTTGTGGTAACCGAGATGTTGTTACTCGTGTAATCTTTGATGTTTGACGCGGCGCTATCGCTGTCCCGGATATCGAGCTGGCTTCCCCATCCGGCGAACTCGACCGAACCGTTCGCGAGCAGCTTTCCGGTATCTACCACCGCATTGTTTCGCGGGTTCGCCTCGAGAGAGACATTCTCCATCAGCCGGAACGTACCGCTGAAGGTCGATCCGCTCGATGCGCGCTGGATCACGACACGCGGCGTTCCTCCAGCATTCGTGCTTCCAAAAATCTGCAGGGTGCCGTTCCCCGTAAGGTCCGACTGGATTCGGACAAAGCGTTGCGTCTGAACACCAAAGAGATCGCGGGTAAGGAGGTTGGCCGTGCCGTTGATCTCCAGTGTATTCCCTCCCGCGCGCAGACCATATTCATTGTCGCCGCCTTGAGTTGCCAGGATACCGCCGTCATTCACGATCACCTTTTCCACATCGAGGACACCGCCGCCGGCATTGAGCATGAGGGCTCCACCGCTGTTCACGGTAATTGTGTTCGACGTAAAATTGGAAACACCGGAGATACTCGAGAAGCGCGTGCCTCCGCCTCCACCACCTTGGAGGCGGTTCAGGTCGAGGATACCGCCATTGATCGTGA
>CBINJX010000100.1:0-9749 GCA_966251085.1 uncultured Verrucomicrobiales bacterium | reverse complement strand
AGTGAAAACCTCCGGACCATACCCGAGCGCGCGCAGACGCGCTTCGGTCTTGGGCAGTTCAATCGGGTCCTGATCGAGGCCGAGGAGACGTCCACCTGGGACGATTCGTGCGAGAATTTCCTGCGAGTGACCGCCAAATCCGAGCGTGCAATCGGCAGCGACATCTCCCGGTTTCGGCGCCAGTACTTCCAGGATCTCAGTGACCATGATCGGTCGATGCGTCCCCGCCGGAGTTTTACCGGAAGCGAGCACCTTCGCGATCATTTCCGGATCGGCAGTTGCCGCGTGCTCCTTGTACTTCTCCTCGAAGCGTCGTGGATATTTGCCCGAGTAGCGCGGTCTCCGTCGGTGTGGCGTCGGCTGCTCGGGATTCGGAGGAACGTCGCTCACAGCTCGTTATATTTCTTGTTGGAACCACGGGCCTTCTCGACCGGATACCGCTCGGCATTCCGCGCGAGCTTCGCACGCATCGCCTCTCCGAGTGAGATATCGAGATTGTCGGCTAATTCGAACAGGAGCATTGCAACATCGGCCATCTCACTTGCGATCTCCTCCCTCCGCTCCCGTGCACGAATCTCGGACTGTCCCGGGCTCTGCCAGACGAAGTGCTGGAGCAACTCCCCGGCCTCTGCGGCAATGGCTACGGCGAGCTCCTTGGGCGCGTGAAACTGCATCCAGTCCCGAGCGTCCCGGAATTCCCGAATCTCAGCGGTCAACTCCTCTATCGTGTGCGGCATGCCTGCAGATGGGACGCGTGTGGATGGAAGAAGTCCACGCGAAATCTAGTAATCAATAATCAGTATTCAGTGCTCAGACTGAATACCTTCATGCCACAAAAAGCCCCAAAAGACGCAAGGAGAGGATGCATGACTGAGTGATTCGCTCCTCCTTGTAGCCCGATCCTCAGTTCCGGAGCAGCTGGTTGCGCGTCTGATCAGGGATCTGGGCAGTGCCCAGCCACCGCTCGGCGGCGGGGCGGTCGCGGCGCATCCATGCGCGGACGAGGTTCCCGATCGTTCTGTTTCTCTGCGCCTCGGTCGAAATTGTACTCGCCCAGGCCAACGCTCCCTCCGGATCGCGTCGCAGTACTTCGCCTGCATAGCGTTCGCGCGCGGCATCCGTCTCCGGGGAAGGAGGCAGACGAGAAAGATAATTTCCTGCCGCAACGGCATCGTTGTCCGCCCATTCATTGATTACCTCCGCCAGTGCGCGGCTGCGTACATCTCCTGCAGGGAGGCTATTCATCACCCATTGCGCAGTACCGGCCCCATCATCGTCAGCCAGACGCTCAGCAAGTTGAGGCAACATATTGTCGCGGAAGGCTCCTTCCGGGAGACTGAGGATCGTATTCTTTGCGCCATTCGTGCCTCGCTGGGAAAGCAATTCAGAAAGGACGGCATTCATCATCTGTCCCCGGGCGCGGCCCTGTCCCTCCGTTGCGGCCACTTGGAGCGCTCGATCGACATCGGTTTTGGCGAGCTGTGAGACCACCGCAGCCACCCCCCAGTTTCCATCATCCGGATTCTGGCTCGCACCGTTTGCCTGTGCATAGGCCAGCGCCTCGTCGGGATTACTCCGAGTCCATGTACCGAGTACGATACTACTCGCCATCCAACGCTCAGCGCCGTTCCTGCCGTTTGCAAAGTCCGCAGCCCCCTTTGGATCCATCTGGGTCCATTTCTGCAACAGCATGGTAGCCTCACGCATTGCGCCGCCACGCCAGCGGTCCCGGTTGCCATTCTTGGCAATGACCTCGAGCGCCTTCTGGATATCCTCCGGTTTATCCAATGCTTCGAGCAAACGTAGAAAGGCCGTTGTACGGACGATCTCATCGTCCTGATTCAGCAGTCGAAGCAGCCAATCCTCCATCGGCTCACCTCCAGTCACGCTTTCCACCGTTTCCCGAGCCCCGCCGCTCCGCACGGATGAAAAGGATATCGAAGGATCGATTGGACGGACCTTGCCCGTTTCCGAGTCTCCACCAGCTTGCAGCCCGGAGGGGGCGGCAGCTGCCCCCACGGCAGCTACTCCCGGGGCGGGGCTTTCCAGCCGGCCGAGGCTATACGTGATGGCAATCGAGGCGAGCCATGCGCCAGCGATCAGCAACGTACGGGGATTCACAGGAGAAGATCTCATGTTCGCGTAGATTCTGAGAGAATGCTCAAAACAGGGGAGTATTGGCCTTAAACTCTACTCGACCCGGTGCATTTCGCTATCCCACATGGCGCAATCCGGAGCATTCCCAATCGCAGATAAGCAAAAAACAATCGAAGGCTAGCGCGGGTCAGGTAGTTTATTAAGCTATCCCCGATGCCTCGGCGCTTCCTCCCGTTCTCCGTTCCGCCATTTTTCCTCCTGCTCTCCGTCGCCTCAATCGCATGGGCCACCGAAGAGGCGGCGCCGGAAAATCCCGCCTACAAGGCACCGGACCGATCTCTCTTTCAGCGCGGCCGCTACGTCTTTGAGCAGAACTGCGTGGTCTGCCATGGCGAACGCGGGAACGGCAAAGGCGAAATGGCCGACCAGCTTTCACCAAAGCCGAGGGATTTCACCAAGGGCCTCTTCAAATATCGATCCACCCCATGGGGCAAACTTCCAACCGATGAAGACCTGCTCCGCACTATTCGCGAGGGACGTACCAATACTGCCATGGGCATGTTCTCGCATCTACGCGAAGACGAACTCCGGGCAGTGACAGAGTACATCAAGTTTCTCTCCCGGAAGTGGAGAAAGGCCGAGAACTATGCCGAGCCTGTCCCCCTGCCTGATCCTCCGGAGTGGTTCTCCGATCCTGCGGAAAGGAAGCGGCACGCGGGGGCTGGGCAGAAGACCTTTTTGGCGCATTGCGCCAGTTGCCATGGGCCAGATGGGGATGGCAAAGGACCGGCAGCGGTCGCATTGAAAGACGATGCTGGCGATCCGATTACACCAGCGGATCTTCGCCAGGATCGACTCCGCTCCGGCAATGAGTTGCGCGACATTTACCGGGTATTGGCAACCGGCCTGAACGGCACGCCTATGGTTAGCTTCAGCGAGACGCTTTCGGAAGAGCAGCGGTGGCAACTCGTCGCCTTTATCGCGCAGCTGCGCGAAGAGCATGCGAGCAAGTAAGTGCGTTAGGGTGTAAAGGCGGCCCTCCTCATTCGGAATAACGCCAGTCAGCGCTCCCGGAGGGCGGCCGTGTTCGGTCTGCCCAAGCATGCGCGCTCGCATATCCCCAGAAAAACAAACGCCCGCAGGATATCTCTTCCTGCGGGCGCTGCCATTCGCAAGCTGGGTCCTCGTCTTTCCTCAGCTCTGCGGAATTTCGTTCAGGGTGTAATACGCCACGGGATGCAGGACCGGTGTGCCTTCCGCGGATTTTACACCGTCGAGGTGCAACTCGTGCACATGCCCTTTGGTCAGGGTATCGACTGAAAGTTTCACCGATTTACGATCTGGGCTGACTACAGCCTTCGTGATCTTCGGCGTGACGTCATCCACTTCCGGGCTGCCGTAAGCCGCCTGATAAATGTAGGTGAATCCTCGCATCGAGTAGCTCTCAGGATTTCCCGCCGTGGCCGGATCCACCGGCTGTGTGAAGGTGAGTTCGAAGCCGTCCGGCTTCGCTCGCATCTCATGGATCTCAAACGGCACATTGCCCGTCCAATCCACCCGCTCGAAGGAGAACGGCTTCCCGCCGCGTGCCCCCCAACCGCGATCCGAGCCACCGGCAAAAAGCTGCCCCTGCTCGTTCATGCGCCCGCCGATCAGCCCGGACTTGAAGCCTTTCAGGAACGGGAACACCGCGCCCTGTTTCACACCGTTCACGGTCTCCAGATAAACGCGGGAAATATTTGAGTGACTCTGGTCAGCCACAAAGAGCTGATTCTGGAAAGGACCGAACTTCCCATCGCTCTGATCGCAGATGATGAATGAGGATGAATTGCCGATCTTTCCGTGCACCAGGTACACGGCCGGGGGAACGAGTTCCTTGATCCGGGCCCGCTCAGTAACCATGCGGCTCTTGTCGTTCGGCTCCACTGGACGAGGTCCCATATTGGGAGCTTTGTCATACCATTTATTACCTCCTGGGTGCCCCTGGAAAGAGCCGGGAACCAGATGCTGCAAGGTGCACGAGCCGTGCCATGGTCCCTGGTTGTCCGTATAGTATACCTCGCCATCGGCATCGAATCCGATCCCCCCGGGAGAACGAATGCCGCTGCACGTCGGAACGAGGGTGCCATCCGGCTTCACACGCATCGCCCAGCCACGGAAATCCGTATTGCTGTCGAACGATCCCGTAAGACAGAGCGCCACCCAGAGATCGCCCGCTTTATCGAACCGGGAGCCAAAGGCGTACTCGTGGTAATCACCACTGACGCCCCACTTGTCATTCACCGTCTGAAAGAGATCGCCGCGACCGTCGCCGTCCTCGTCTTTGATCTTCAGGAGTTCATAGCGATTGGTCGTGTACAGCCAGCCATCCTTGTAAGCGAGCCCGAGCACCTCGTGCTGGCCGGAAGCAAAGAGCTGGTACTGCACCTTGCCCGGATCTGCACTGTTCGCATTTGAGACGGTCCAGATCTCCCCGCGACGTGTACCTAGCGCGAGTTTGTTATTCGGGAGCAACTCGATCGACCCGACCTCGAGCGCTGTCTCCTTCGGGGTTTCGAAGGTGGTAATTGTATAATAGTCGGACTCTTTTGGATCAGCCGCCTGAGCGAGCGCGCTGCTGAGGATGAGACCGCAGAGAATGTGAAATGGTTTCTTCATTGAGGTGAATGGAGGGAAATTCTGGTTACTACCTTAATGAGCGTGAGCCTGCGCATGGGCGTTCCCGTGATGCCCGTGTGAGTGCGGCCAGGAGTAGGTAATCCGGATCTCGGGCCGCGCTGGCACGAGCAGTTGTTTCCCGGAGACCTGCGCCCCATCGACTTGGATGATGAAACTGTTGTCGAACTGGCGGCCATCGATGTTGAGCCGACCTGCCGTCACGGCATACGATCCGTCCTTTGCTTCGATCTTCTCACCACTTGCCGCGCAGAAGACGGCGTTCGTGGGAATGGTTCCACTGAGCTTGATCGTGCGAATCAGTTTCCCCTGCCCTGCCACGCCATCACCCTCCACGTCGAAGCGATCCGTCACATCCACCCCGTTCCAGGAGTACGAGAAAGTCGGGAAGCGCTTTGCGTCGAGTTGGTATCCTTTCCACTGGTACCCTTCAGCGCGCTGATTCTTTTCCAATTTTGGCCAACTGCTATCCGCGGAACCGAGCACCGCAAATGGCAGGGAGGCCTCACTGGCTGGACGGAGCAGATCGAAGCCGAGCGGCGGCTGATGCCCTCCGCCACGGTCGATCCAATGCCGTGCCGCATCGATGAATGCGCCGCGCCAGATCAGGGCCAGGTTCATCTGCTCTGCGCTCCAGGCGATGTTCATTCCTCCGGGATAACCAACCGCAATTCCTCGATTGCCAGCGCCTGCGATGAAGTTGCGGTAAATGACTGGCTCCTGCCCCACCACGAGCGGAATGCCAGTCTTGTTGTCCCTCTTCTTTGCTACTGCTCCCCCTTTCCACCCGGGGTGCAACCATTTGGAAAGTGCAGTCGTTGTGAAATCCGGTCCACGCCATCCCACATAGAGTTCAGTTTGCCCTGCAGCTTGGAAGTATTCGACCCGGACGTCGTGGTCTCCCTCCGTCAGCTTCACCCTACTCTCCCGTAGATCACTGGCGGGGTGAATGCCGTCGTTCTCAATGACCTTTTTCCCGTCGATCAGGATCCGAGCACCATCATCCGAGGCCAGGGAGAACGTGTAGTCACCGGTCTTGGGAGCATTCAGCTTTCCGGTAAAGACAACTCCGTACTGGTTCTTGTAGTCGTCGAATTTGAGCTGAATCAGGTTGTCCTCGACCTCGCCTTCGCGGTGCGGAGTGAGATCCGCGAACTTCGGCAGTTTGCCGAAGTCACCGTTATAGACCTTGAATTTGAGATTGGTGAGCCCCTTCCCCTGCGGCAGAACCTTCAGCCGACCCTGCATGCTGTTCGCGTGTCCGGGGAAGGTGCAGACAAACGGATAAACGCCCGGCTTTTCCGGAGCCTTGAAGACGATCTCCTCCTTCTCCTTGGGATTCAGCATCTTGGAGTGCAGCCAGATGCGCGGATCTTCCGGCAGCCAATTGCGCTTCAGAGCCAGCTCCGGCTTGTCCATCTGCTTGTTCGAAGCCGCTACGACATCCGTTCCCGGCTGGAAGAACACCATGTTATGAGGCATGTCGTCCGTGTTCTCAAAGATGATCTTCACCTGCGTTCCCGGGGCGACAGTGAGCTCCGAGACATCGTACCGCATCTGCGCGGTCAGGGTTTTGATAATAAAAACTTCCTGTTCAGCAGCCAGAACAGCCGCGCCACAGAGGAATGTGGCAGCCAGAAATGCAGAGGAGCGGAGGCGCATGTGGATTTTGAGTAGGTTCGGGGAGATGACGGCAGGGAGAACTCTCGCGAGGCGCCGTTCTTAGGGCTGACAATCAATCCGTGTGGATGGAAAGAAGTAATCAGTACGCCAGTGATCAGTAATCAGTCCGCGTACTCTGTAGCAGAGGTCCACCTCTCTCTCACCTCTCGGCCCGGCTTGACACGCGTGGACCACCGAAAGAGCTTTCGCTTACATTTTATGACTGCCTTGCGGAAGGAAGACCTATACCTGACTCCCGAGGAATATCTGGCGGGAGAACGTTTGACCCAGACCAAGCATGAGTATCTGGCCGGGGTGGTTTATGCCATGGCCGGGGCGAGCCGTGCGCATAATCTGATCGCCGGTAACATTTTTGGTGAATTGCGGGATCAACTTCGCAGAAAGAAATGCGTTCCCTTCGGCAGCGACATGCGCCTGCGAATCCGGAATCCGCGCGCCACTTTCTACTACTATCCGGATGTCACAGTGGATTGCACCGGAGATCTGGCCGACGAAATCGAACAGCCGAGCGTGATCTTTGAGGTTCTTTCTCCAGACACCGAGCGCATCGATCGCGGGGATAAGCTGGTGAATTACCAGAGTCTCCCTTCGATGCGGGTCTATGTGCTCGTGGATCAGTACAAGGCGGCGGTCACCGTATTCCGCCGCCGGGAAGACGATGCATGGGATATGGATGTCCTCGGCAGCATCGATGACACGCTCGATCTTCCGGAAATCGGCTGCTCGATAGCGCTCCGGGCCATGTATGAGCGTGTTCTGAACGCGTAGAGCCCGCGCCCGGGTCCCTCTTGCCTCGGCGAGGTAGCGGAGCGATTGTTTCCGCTATGGCTCGTCGCGAAGTGAAGATTTTCTGTCCGAAGTGCGAGTGGAAACCAAGGCAGTCCTCGCAGTGGATGTGCACCTGCCGGCATTGCTGGAATACGTTCGACACCGGTGGTGTCTGCCCAAGTTGCGGCAAGGCATGGCCCGACACGCAATGCCTCGCATGTCAACGCTGGTCGGCGCACTCGGATTGGTACCACGAGTTTATTTCCGAGGAAGTTTCTACTCGTGAGGAAGCTACCGCTGACGCACTGAAATGAAAGCGATCACTGTCGGCGGAAGATTCTACCGCCTACGGCCAATCGCCCCCATACTGCACCTACCGTGCAACCGCTCATCCGCCTCGCTGTCTCAAAAGAAGAAGTCACCCGCTGCTATCCGGTAATGCAGGAGCTTCGCCCGCACCTGACTTCCGACGCCTTTGTCAGCCAGGTCGAGCGACAGCAGAAAGAGGGCTATCACCTCGCAATGGCGGAGGTCAAAGGCGAGATCCGAGCGCTCGCTGGTTACCGCTTCCTGGAGAACCTCGCCTGGGGACGACTCCTCTACGTGGACGATCTGGTCTCCCGCAGTGTGGACCACGGTAAAGGGTTTGGCAGCGCGTTATTTGATTGGCTGATTCAGGAAGCCATCCGCGCCAAATGCGAGCAACTGCACCTCGATTCCGGCGTGCAGCGCTTCGGCGCGCATCGCTTCTACCTGCACAAGGGGATGAACATCACCTCGCACCATTTCGCGCTCGTCCTTGCGGCCGAGTGAGCGGCGAAGCGGCTTTTACAATTTCCGGAGCGTCACCTCGAGCCGGTACGCATTCGTCTGCAGTACGGTAATCGGCCGATCAAAGGTGAACGGGAATACCCCCTGAGCGATCACGACCGGCGCGGCTGCGGCAGTGCCGGTAGCGGGTCGCATCATAATTGTATCCGCCACTGAGATATTCACGTGGCCGCCATCCGCTGCAGGGGTAACCGTCAGCAGCCACATCGCTTCCTGTGTAACCTGCAGCGGAACGGTCACGTTGCTGATCATTGCTTCGGGAATAGTCGCGGTGGCGATATTTCCTCCGTTTGGCACGAATCGAGCCGTGACTCCAAACCGGGTGGCCGGTGCGTCCTGAGCAAGGAGAGGACTGCAGAGTCCGATAAATACCGCAAGGAGGAGGGCGAGCCTTTGCATAGAATTCAGAAGATGGACCTATGCGTAAAACGGATCGGTCTCTGTTTTTGGACTGCCGAGGAACGATCAAAGTAGCGCAATCAGCCCGGCCCATTCCCGGCTGGCAAACCGATCCCGATCGCTCCAAGCTGAAGGCTCCGCGGTTCCAGGCCACGCCACTCTTCCTCGTGCATACGAATCTTTCCGACGACGCGCACAAATCGCTTCCTGTTCACACCTCCGAACAGTCCTCAGGTCCATCCGTTATGCGCCGAATCACCGGCCACGTGTTCTCAGTCGCTGCATTCTTCGGCGCCGTCTGGATGCTTCTCGGAGTGCTCCTGCGTCTGACTGGCTGGCGGGATCGTTTCGACGGACTCTCAGTCGTTTATTACACTACACCGTGGCTGGTGATCACCGCTGGCTTTGCCCTGCTCGCGATCCGCGCACGGCTGCGGCGGCGGAGTCGAGGAGCAGCCGCCTACGGCATTCTCACGATCAGTGCAGGGATCGTTTGGCTCACAACGAGTTGGTACTTCACCCGTCCCGCATCAGCCACAGCAGATTTTCGCATCGTCCTCTGGAACGTGCGAAATGCCCCAGAACATCTCGAGGCGATGGCGAAGCGCATCCGCGAATTTTCACCGGACATCGTTGCCCTCGCTGAAGCAGGTAACTACCGGAGCAACATCGATGAATGGCGTGCCGCCTTTCCCGACTACACGGTGGAGCGACTCCCCCAGCAGATGCTCGTGATGAGCAGGACCAGCGTCCAGCGCGGCAAGCGGGGTGTGCTCCATCCCGGCTCTTTCTTTGGCATCTCCACCACAGAAGTCGGTGGCCGGCGGGTAACCGTCATTCAGGCCGATCTCGATGCCCGACCTCTGATCTCCCGCAGGAAACCACTGGAGGCCCTCACAAAGTATGCCCGCGAACGTGCCGGACAGCCATTGATCGTCCTCGGGGATTTTAATACTCCGCGTGAATCGTATCACCTCGATCAAATCCGGGGAATGCTCACACACGCGTTCGAGGCACGAGGCTCCGGCCTGGCGGATACCTGGCCGATCCCTCTCCCGGTTCTCAGCCTCGATCAGGTGTGGGTAAGCCCGGAACTCAAGGTCGTGAGTTGCCGTCAGGGCTGGACCTTCCGATCAGATCACCGGCCGGTGTTTGTGGAATTGCGGTTCCGGTGAGGAGGCGTGACCTAGCTCACTTTTCAGCAGGCGCCAGCAGGGCACGTGCGACCTTGTCGATACCACTGCCGAGAATCGTCCGCCGCACGACCAGGCGGCCCTGCGCGCCGCGTTCCCGGG
>CBINJX010000099.1:0-9775 GCA_966251085.1 uncultured Verrucomicrobiales bacterium | reverse complement strand
GCATGCACAGTCACTTATGGGGAAAGGGGCAATTCTACTTTCAGAGAAGCAATCCACCCGTCGGCGGGTGAAGGAGGAGGAGAATGTAGATCGCTATGGCGCGTCACTCCACCCGGTAGGGTCCGCGCGCCGCGCGTGCCTTTCCCAAGGTGGACGTGAAATAGCTCTCCAAGCGCCCTCCCGGCGGTCGGCGGCGCGACCGCCCTACCGCCGGGTGGGCAGACGCAAGAGAGTAATCCATTCCCCTCCCGCCATGCTCACCCGTACCGATCTGCCGGTGAACGTCCCTCAACCCTCAGCCCTCAACCTCCCGAGGATACAGCCGTCTGAATCCTCACGATTTCTGAAAACTGTACCGGTCCAGAGCCCTCTTTGCATTTGCGTCACCTGCACAGCACGGAGATAGTCACCCTCCATTTTATGACTCTGACCGAGAAACTCCTCGCACGCGCCTCCGGCAAGGCGCATGTCCAGCCCGGCGACAACGTATGGGTCAACGTTGACGTTCTCATGACCCACGACGTTTGCGGCCCGGGCACCATCGGGGTGTTCAAGCGTGAGTTTGGCAAGAGCGCCAAGGTTTGGGACCGCAACAAGGTCGTCATCATCCCGGACCACTACATTTTCACTGCCGACTCAATGTCGAACCGCAACGTGGACATCCTCCGCGAGTTCGCCAAAGAGCAGGGGCTCCCTTATTTCTATGACGTCATCGATGATGAGGACGGCCACTGGAAATTCGACGCTGAGAAGGGGCAGCTGAAGAAGCAGTACGGCTCTCGCTACACTGGCGTCTGCCACACCACGCTCCCGTGGAAAGGCCACACCCGCCCGGGTGAAGTCCTCTTCGGCACCGACTCGCACACTTGCATGGCGGGTGCGTTCAACCAGTTCGCCACCGGCATCGGCAACACCGACGCGGGCTTCATCCTCGGCACCGGCAAGCTGCTGATCAAGGTGCCCGAAACGATGCGCTTTTACCTCGAGGGCCAGATGGCTCCGGGCGTGATGGCCAAGGACGTGATCCTGCACGTCATCGGCGAGATCGGCTTTGACGGTGCCACCTACCGCGCCATGCAGTGGGAAGGCCCGGGCGTTTACGGGATGTCGATGGACGACCGCATGACCATCGCCAACATGGCGATCGAGGCCGGCGGCAAGAACGGTATCTTCCCGTTCGACTCGAAGACCGACGCTTATGTCCGCGAGCGCGTCACCGAGAACGGCACGAAGAACACCTTCGAGCCTGTCGAGATCGATAAGGAGCAGAGCTTCTCCTATGACAAGGTGTTCGATCTCTCCAAGCTCGAGCCGACTGTCGCCTGCCATCCTGATCCGGGTAACCGCAAGACGGCCAAGGAACTCAGCAACGTCTCGCTCGACCGCGCTTACATCGGCTCCTGCACGGGCGGTAAGACCAGCGACTTCCTCGCTTTCGCGGAGGTCGTTCGTGGCAAGACCGTGAGGATCGACACCTTCGGCGTACCGGCGACCACCCGCGTGGTGCAGGACCTGAAGGAGACGACCTGGGACGGCAAGACCGTCTGGGAAATCCTCGAGAGCGCCGGTGTCCGCATGACGGAAAACGCCTCGTGCGCCGCGTGCCTCGGTGGTCCGGTCGATACCTTCGGCCGCATGAACACCCCGATGAAATGTATCTCCGCCACGAACCGCAACTTCCCCGGCCGTATGGGCCACAAGGAGTCGCAGGTCTTCCTGGCGAGCCCGTACACGGTGGCTGCGTCGGCCCTGACCGGCCGCATCACCGACCCGCGGGAATTCGTGGGCTAAGCTGTTTGCGATTTGTGGGTGGAGCGTAAACTCGCTCCACCTCCTTCGCCGTCCGCTTGGCCATGATCGATGCCCGTCTCCTTTCCCTTGCCGGTTGCAGCGCTCTCCTGTGTCTGCTGACAGGATGCGCGAGCAGCGGGCCCGTGCCGCCGACTGACAAATATCTGGTCTCCGTGCAGAGCGCGCAGTTCTACAAGTACGGACCTGCGCAGGCTTTCGGAGCGGATTTCAACCTGACCCAGGGGCAGAAGGTGACGATGCTCGAGCGGCAGTTTGGCTACAGCCGGGTGATGCTGGAGGATGGGGAAACGAGCGGCTACATGGCCACAGAGGACCTGAAACCCGCCCCGCCTGAACCGCCGCCGAAACCGGCCCCTGCGCGGAAGATCTCCAGCGGCAGTGGGCGGATGTACTCCGGCAAACCGAAGCGCAGCAACGTACAGCCCACACCGATCGACCCGCTATTTGACGTCAACGACGTGCCGCTCCCTCTCCCGGACGATGAGCCGGTCAGTGAACCGACCAACGAGCCGTCCTCGACGCCAGAACCTGATTTCCGTTACTGAGACAGTCATTCTTTAGTCTCCTAATCTTAATCTTAATCTCTCCCGGAGCCGTGCCGCATGGGGGAGATTAAGATCAAGAGGAACAATCTTTCCCACTCACCGCAAAATATGTCGAACACCATCACCAGCCCCGTTTACGTCGTTAAGGACAACATCGACACCGACCAGATCATCCCTGCGCAGTATCTCACGCTGGTGCCGACCATTCCCGAGGAGTACGAGAAGCTCGGCTCCTACGCTCTCATCGGTCTTCCCGACGACCAGTACCCGACCCGTTTCGTGCCGGAAGGTCAGCTCAAGACCCCGTACCAGATCGTCATCGCCGGCCGGAACTTCGGCTGCGGCTCTTCCCGTGAACACGCTCCGATCGCCATGGGCGCAGCGGGGGTGCAGGCCGTGGTCGCCGACAGCTTCGCGCGAATCTTCTTCCGCAACTGCGTCGCGACCGGCGAGCTGTATCCGTATGATGCCAACGAGCGCCTGTGCGATATCATCAAGACGGGTGACGTCGCCACGCTGGATTTCGACAACGATACGCTCACGGTGAACGGCACCACCTATTCGCTGAAGCCGCTGGGTGAAGTCCGCCCGGTGATCGATGCCGGTGGACTGTTCAACTACGCCCGCAACAGCGGGATGATCGCCGCCCAGAGCTAAAGGGGCGCGGATTTAAGCAAACCCGGCGGTAAGGCGGTCGCGCTGCCGACCGCCGGGGCGAAGTGGGGTGGTGGAGCGTGACCGGACGGTCTTACGCATCGATAATCGGGGCGCAAATGGAGTGCAGTGGTCCCGCGCCTGCGGGACGAGGCACCGCTTTGGAGGAATAGCGACGTCCCCACCCCCTATCGGCCCCTCCTCACGTACAAGAGCAGTGGGTTCGGCCGTCGACCATCATCGAGACGCACCTGGGATTCGGAGGTTTGGTAGAAGCGACAGTCCGCGCGTCGCAAAATCTCAAGCGGAAAACGCCTGATCTCCTGTCAGATCGGCAAAAAATTGGGCAAATATAAGGCTCCGTATCGTGTAAACCTCAGGAAACGGTTCATGTTCCCCTCCTGCCAGCTCCTCCCATCTTCCCGGGTGTTGATCTGGGCTATTGTCACGCTGCTGTTTTCTTCTCATCTCCGTGACTGGAGAATTCACCACCTGGCGCCTGCGTGATGCGCCTGCAAATGACTCGAAGTTGAGCAGGAACTCCCCAAATGCAGTTCGTTGAAAAACTTAGGTGAAATTTCTTCATTCCATTGCAACTTCGTCAGCATATTCAATTTTTATCCCCCCTGTACTGCTTTTTGCGGTGCAACTCCCTATTATCCAGCCCCATGAAACAATGCCTCTTTTCCCCAGGAGATTTGGTGTTTTTTCTGCTTCTTAGTGAATGAAGGGGCGATAAGCGGATTTTACTAAACGAGTAAACCAAAAAACTGGCCCCGGTGAATTGCAGGGGCGTTTTTTGTATTTATATTGTGCTGACATCATGAACGCATCTCCCCCGCGTTCCTCCCAAATCTGAACACACCGTGTATTGCCTGTATTCACGTAAGAAATTTGGCTTCCGGCCTCCTTCCCCCTCCTCACGACGGAACCGAAGAGCCGGAGGATTTTCCCTGATTGAGATGGTGGTGGTCGTTGGGATCATCGGGGTAATCATCGCGATTGGAATGAGCGCCTTCAGCGGCGGTTCAGGAGTGTTGCTCTCCACCTCGACGACACAGGTGAGCAACATGATCTCGGGTGCGCGGCAGTTGGCTGTTTCCCAGAACTGTCGAACCCGATTCTACATTCTCCTCAACGAAGACCCGAACAAGCCGGAGTGGCGTCTGCGCGGGTATGGCATTCTCAAGCAAGAGCTGGGGGTGACCGATAACGGCGAGCCGTATTTCAGGCCGGCTTCCGGGCTCAACCTGCTCCGCGAAGGGATCTATTTTCAGCGGGACCTTCCCGTGGACGGGCAGGATAACGATTCCGAACCGCTGCCCGAGGGGCAGCAGTTGCTCGATCGCAAGCCAGGGGAGATGTCATTTCAGAACGTCAATAAGGTCCGGTATGCCTATATCGAGTTTCTCCCGACAGGTGGTACCACCACTCCAAGTGCCGGAAACATCGTCCGCCTGGAGCGCGGGCTGGAGCCAGGTGTACCAATGCCAAATCAGACCGATTACGCACGCATCGGAGTCGCCCAGCACACAGGCCGGGTAAAAGTCGAACGTCCCGAATTACAGTAACTATGAGAAGTTCACGTGGCTTTTCGCTGGTAGAGGTCGCCGTAGCCCTGGGGGTTATCAGCTTTGCAATCCTTGCGCTCCTCGGACTGGTTGTCGCTTCCCACGACACCGCACGAGAGAGCGTCGATAAAACCGACAACAGCCTGTTGTTCCAGAAGGTGGTGAATCAGTTGAGGCTGAAACCTTTTGACCAGGCGCAAACCGGGGAGCAGGGGAAAGACGACTGTTATCCGCTTCCTTCCCTGAAAGCGAGCTCCTCCGTCTTCGTTGCGGAGCCGTTTCTCGTGGACGAGCATTACCGCTACCTTGGCTCGGCTAGTGATCGGAATAAGCGGTCCTATGCAGCGAAGGTCGTCCGGGTGGTGGTAATGGATGCCCCCAACCTGCGAGTGGCGGAAATCAAAGAGCCGACCACGAGTTCCGAGGGCCAGCTGGCGGCTGTGCGGATCGAGATTTCAGGACCTCCTGCGGCCTACCGCGAAGACCTGCAGTCAGCCCCCCATCAAGAAGTGTTCGAAACGCAGATCAACCTGACTGAGCAATGAGCCGGAACCGTGCTTTTACCCTAATCGAACTGATGGTGGCGATGGCTGTGACCTCGCTACTGGTTGTCCTGCTCGTGAGCCTTACCTCATCGGTAAGCAATGCATGGCAACGTGGTGAGGCGCAGACGGAAGTGCATGCAAATGCACGAGGCGTACTGAACCTCCTGGGACGCGAGCTGCAGGGGGCGCTGGTGGACCTGGATCTGGGATTCCACATCGCTTACGTTCCTGCCGAGCCTAACAATTTCCGGCTCAGGTTTCTTTCACGCACCAAGCCCGAGGGAGACACCGTCCCTCCGATCATGAAGGTTTGTTATCAGCTCGCATGGGCTGACACCCAACTGATTCCCGAGTTGGTGCCCGTGTACGATAAGGATCATCCCATCCCGGTGCTTGCACGCACGGAGTCGAGCAAGATGGATGACGTATTCAACATCCCGGTCGATGACCAGGATGTGACGGTGTGGACTGACTCCTGGGGGCAGATCCCGAGTGGTGGCGTGCGGACCGGGGTGGAGGTGAACTTCAGCCGCACTGAGGTGGCTGCAGAGAACGTCCTCGGCTGGCGGGTCACACCGGTGTACTGGGACACTCAGAGTAACCAGATTGCCCGGGACAAACCAGACGCCCAGGCGATTTACTACGGAAAGTATCTCACCTCCGACAAGGCGCCCAAGGCGTTGGAGGTGGAGATCGCCACTGTGGCCTCGAAACCAATTGGTCGCCTGGTTGGTTTCAACGAGTGGGGGGATCTGCGACGGAGTTCATGGGTGATGGATCTCCGGCAACTGGCCGGAGCCCCCACGCCTGAGGATGCCCCATCCGGACCATTTACCGATCTGCTCCGGCAAAACGTGAAATACTTCTCCTCGACTATTTACCTTCAATCCAAGACGCCATGAAAACCCCTAGACACATGGAGCGCGGTTTTGCGCTCATCAGTAGCCTGGCGATCCTGAGTATCCTCGTAATCCTGATCGTCGCCTACTCCGTGACGATGCGGACCGAGCGAACCGCTTCGCAAAACTTCCAGGAGCGCGAACGCGCGCAAGCTATCGGGCAAGCGGTGCTCAGTCATTTGATGGCTGATCATGCAGCTCCCAAAGTCGGCAATTCGCGGTTGAAGCCGTTTGCAGTCGATCCGGCCACGAAGCTTCCCACAAAGGAGACCGAGGACGTTTACTACGCTGATAAGCCTGAACCGGGTATCTATACCATCAATCCAATGCCCGGGCTTTCGACCAGAAATCATCTGGTCCGGGTATCTCGGAAAGGGTCTGAATTCTCGGACGGTTCGAGCACATCGGAGTCTTTCGACTATACCGAGAACCCGGCGTACACGCCGGCAGACTGGGCTTGGGCCCGACAGACCCAATCGTCTGTTGCAATGCCAGGGACGGACTCAAACCTGTTCCTTCCGCAGACCAAGGAAGGAACACCCATCGCTCCGCAATGGGTGGATTACTACGAGCTGGATCCGAAAGCAGGGAATTCCAACCCGAGTACGAATCCTGAAGACTCCATCCCGGTGCCGGTTGGCCAAGTCGCCTTCGCCATCTGGGACGAGAGCGGCAAGGTCGACATCAATCTTGCTGGAAAGGATTCCAGCGTGAACGGAATTGCTCCCCACGATCTGAAGTTTGAGGAGTTTGTGCTTCCTGCGAAGCGGAGTGAATTCATGGCGCACCTCAACGGCGGCACGGAGACGGATCCTCGTGATCGGAACAATTTCAGCCTGCGCCGCATCAGCGAGAACACCGCTGAGAACAACAAGGGGAATGACCGCTGGTTCTTTTCCGTAGAGGAAATGCTGGAGCGTGGCTTCTTCAGTTCCAACAGCGTGCTCGACGTGACTCACTCGTCACGGGATTTCGACGTGCGTCCCGAATGGGATGGCGACAGGTCGCCGGCGACTTCGCAGAAGTTCCTCCGCTCCTATATCAATAACCCGCGTCTGTTCGACCTGTTCACCCATCCACGGGCGAGTTCCAGGCTCGTGGTGGCAGACCAGCGGGAACAGGTTCTGAGGCAGCGTCTTGCCATGAACGGATTCCCTGCAACCGAGGACTGGATGCAGGTGATGCGACTGATCTCCTCGCTGCGGTTGTCTTTGCCGCCTTTCAGGAATATGCCTTCTCCAGCTGTGGAGGTTCCGCTGCCGATGAACCAGTGGACCGACGATGATGTCTGGGGCATCGCGCTGAACATCATGCAGGCGAGCGCGCCGGCCAGTGATCAGAACCTGTTTGCATTCGATCGAAATTCGTTCGGTGTTCAGCCGTTCAATGATCCGAACGTGCGCATTGGCATTCGCGTCAGCCCCTACATCACTGAGGTGGCACTCCGCGCGACGCGCCTCAACGCCACGCAGGTAAGGCTCGAGCAATTCATCGAGATCTGGAACCCATACGCAGTTGATCTGTTCAAGCCGGGTACAAAAACGCCGATCCGGTATTTTTATGGGACGTGGACGGGTGATCAGTGGGAGACCACCCGTACCAATCCGACTGGCGGAATCTATAACATGGGCCAACGCTGGGAGATGGGAACACCTGCCAGTCCGAATCCGGCTCCCGGCGGGTTTGTTGTGAAACGGCTGGAGCGAATCGTGACTTGGCCCACTAGCGAGACTCGAGATCTGCAGGTTCGTACTCGTCCATACCTCCAGAATGCCGACTTCTGGGGAACTCTCCGGACCGGAACCGGTGGCGGCGTGGAGGAGAGTAGCTCGTACTCGATCAGTATCGCGACATTCTATTCCAAGGGTGGAGGCGACGCGAAGTATAACATGATCCATGTTATCCCGTCGGCGCTGATCAACCGCCCGGTCTCTGCCGGTTCCAACCAGTACATTCCTGCGTGGCATTCGTTCCAAATCGATGACCCGCGCATGGGCCCATACAGCAGATACAACGCGAATTGGGCGAACAGGATGGCACCGATGCACCCCAACTGGTCATACACGTGGCAGGCTATCCCGGATGCAATCACCGGAACGAGACACTCCCTCTTCGGGATTCCCAAGGATCCGCTCATCCCCGGGAATGAGAAGTTCATCAGCCAGTACGGGGATGGTTACAACGAGAACTTCGGTGCCAACTGGCCGAAGGATTGGCCTGCAGACCAGGCATTCGCAAAGGCGATGGCGACCTTTGCACTTCCTCAGCGGCCTTTCCTCAACGTGGGAGAACTCGGAAGTGTCTTCGCGAACCGTCCCTGGAGGACGCTCAACTTCGCGATGACCGCCGTCCCGTATGACACGAGTGTTCCGGCAGGCTCGAAGCCTCAGAACTATCCTACGGCACTCCTGGATTATCTGACTACCGTCGGTACGACTACGGAAAGCCGCAACCTGCCTTATCGCATGCCCGCGGCGATTCCGCCGGTCCAGGCGTACCCTCTCGGCTTCATCAAAACCAACCTCGACACACGCGCCCAAAAGCCGATCTGGCTTTTCGAATCGGTCGATAAAACGAACAATCCGACTGGAAACCTTCGCCCGATCCGTGGGCGTATCAACCTCAACAGCGCAAGCCGGAGTACGATACGGCAACTGCTCCTCGCTCCGTACCGCATGGTCCGCAGCTTCGGAATCAATGGAACACCGGTCGATCCGCTCGACCCGGCATCTGACGTGTTCGTCAAGATTGCCCCGGCCGAGGCCGACATGATCGCTGACGAGATTGTGGGTACTCCTGACACTGGTTCGGGCTCGATTCGGCCGATTCGCTCAATGGCGGATCTTGGAAAGCTAAAGAGCATTCCAAAACTGCATGCCAAATACCCGGATCCGCTGGTGGATGCAGTGATCGGTCGCCTGGCCCAGTTCGGGACTGTGCGTCAGCAGATCTACACCGTCGACATTATCGCACGGGCACTGAATCCGGAGGTGGAGAGGAAGCGTCGTAAGAATCCGTCCCTGCCTCGAGTCGTTACCGGTGAGGTGCGCTTCATGGCGCGTGTTTACTTCGACACCTTCTCACGCCGCGGATTCGTGGAATCGATCGAATACCGCTAAAGCGTTCCGACCCTGTTAAGCAATCCAGAGGCGGCTCTATCCCGAAAGGGTGGGGCCGCCTCTTTGCTTTTCGCCTCGGGCAGAGTCGCTCGCGATATTTCCGCCGCCTGCCTGCCTACTTACCCTCGGATGCGGGTACGCTGAAATCCAGGCGTTCCGAGGCGACTTTCTGGAGCCGCTCCAGGATCAGTTCACGCAGATGCGTCCACTCCTCGGGGCCAAACTTGTTCCGGCGAATGGCGGTGAAATGCCGCTCGAACTCCTTCCGCAAATCGGAAGGCCACTTGGAGCTGATCAGCCCACGCGATTCGAGCACACCCCGTAGATCGCTTGCCTGCAGGGTGACCGCATCGCGCCGCCCGTGTGCGCGATTGATCACGTAGGCGAAGGTGCCAACCGCCCGATCCAGCAGAATCCAAGGAAAATTGAGCGCACGGTACGGTCCCACGGCGAGGGCGCTGCCGCCCACGCGCCACTTCCGAGGTAGCCGGTCCGCGAATCCCTTCGGCAACCCAAGCGCTTCGCCTGGGACATCGACCGCCAGCTCGGGACGCCCTTTTCCCAAGGCAAATGCACTCACCGCACCAACCGCCGCGCCAATGGCGCTTCCCGCGAGCAAGGTGTGCCCGG
>CBINJX010000098.1:0-9826 GCA_966251085.1 uncultured Verrucomicrobiales bacterium | reverse complement strand
TGCAGCCGGATCAATCGGTTCGGGAAACATCGTCAACAATGCGACCCTCGAGCTGAACCGCTCAGACGAGGTCACCTTCTCAAACAATATCTCGGGCACTGGTGTGCTGGATATGATGGGGGCTGGAACTACGATTCTCAGCGGCACGAATACCTACACGGGGGCTACGAATGTAAATTCGGGCCGACTGGACCTCGCCGGTTCATTCACCTCGAATGTGAACGTCGCCGACGGCGCGAATCTGGGCGGAGAAGGATCGACGACCGGTTCGATCACCTTCAGCGGCATGCATTCACTGTTCTTCGACCCGAGTACTCAAGGTGCTCTGGGCGCTGCCTCTGTAGCGGCAGATGGCGCGACGGTCACGCTGCGCCTCGTTGCCGGATCTCCTGCGGCTACTGGTATCGTGGTGCTCAATGCGCCCGGTGGCATCACCGGCACTGCGGGGGCGGGTGGAAACTTCCAGTTCGTCGGTCGTGGCTCGACCTACCTGAATGCGACCAACACGCAGCTGCTCTTCGACTACACGCCAACCACACTGACGTGGAAGGGCGGCGATGCAATGAGTCCCACCTTGTGGGATGACGCGACGACAAACTGGTCCAACGCAGGAAGCCCGGACAAGTTCGTCACAGGCGATACGATCGTCTTCAACGACACGGCTTCCACCTACTTCGTGGAGATCCTGGGCACCTCGGTGGAGACGGGGAATATCACGTTCAATAACACTGCGAACGACTACACACTGACCGGAGGCGCGATCACAGGTACCGGTTCCCTGACGAAGACGGGGACCAACACCGTGACGATCGCAAACACAAACTCCTACACCGGCGGCACGACGATCAGCGCTGGAACGATCCAGGTTGGCGATGGGTTTAATTCGGGTGGTTCATTGGGTACAGGTGTGGTGACGAACAACGCGTCGCTCGTCATGAATTTTGGAGCAAACAATGCGACCGTGGCTAACGACATTGAGGGAACGGGGACACTGACGCAGGATGGGTTCGGCACGGTGACTCTTACCGGAAACAACACCTACGCCGGCAGCACGACCATCAACGCAGGAAGGCTGCAGCTCAGCGGCAGCGGCACTCTGGGAACAGGTGCGGTGATCAACAACGGTGAACTGCTTCTCAACCGCTCTGGCGAATACTCCGTCACCAATGCGATCAGCGGAATGGGGGATGTCAGGAGCCAGAACAACGGTCTGCTCACGCTTGGCACTTCCAACACTTATTCCGGAATGACCTATCTGACCTCTGGCGCAGTGATCGTCACTGCCGGGAGCGGTGTACTCGGTAACACCGAAGGCGGCACAGTTGTCAGCGGCAATGCGACTCTCGGTCTCGTTGGTGGAATCACGTACACCGCGGATGAAGCACTGATGATCTCTGGCACTGGCGTGCAATCGACGGGGTTCTTCTTCCCCGGAGCGCTCAACCAGCGCGGCGCTCTCCAGAGTGTAAGCGGGGATAATACATGGGCGGGGGACATACTGGTTGTCGGGACGAATACCCGTATCGGCGTGCAGGACGGCGCCAGCCTGACGCTTTCGGGCACCATCTCCGATGAAGGCGCGGGCCACACCCTGATCTTCCGCGGCGGCACCGGCACGGCCGGGATGATCACCCTCAGCGGCACGGGCAATATGTGGGGACGGACCGATGTGTACGGCTCCAGTATCCGGATCGTTGGTAATGATATCCTTCCCACGGGATCGTCGCTCTACGTCGGCACGAACAATGTAGGTAACAGCATCTTTGACCTGAACGGTTACAACCAGACGGTGACCGGCATCTCAAATCTGGCTGGCAGCGCGGCGGTGAACATCATCACCAACAACGGCAGCTCGGACTCGGTTCTGACGCTCAATGGTTTTGAGGATCTCAGCTACTTCGGCACCCTGCGCGATGGTCCGACACATAAGCTCTCGCTTGTGAAAGCAGGCAGCTTCAAGCAGACGCTGACCGGTCCGGCAATGTACACTGGCTCGACCGATATCACGGAAGGAACCCTGGCGGTAGGAGTCGGCGGCTCCATCTCCGGCAGCACCTCCATCAATGTGTCAGGTGGCGCGACATTCGACGTCAGTGCACTGAGCAATGGCTTTGCTCTTGGTGGATCTCAGACACTCGCCGGCGGCAGCGGTACGACGGCGGGTATCATCACCGGCACCCTCGTCGCCGGGCCCAACTCCACGGTGGCTCCCGGTCTCGGCGATGGAAACACCGGCACGCTCTCCGTCTCGAATGGGTTTGACCTCAAAGCCAATGCCAAGTTGTCGCTCGATATCCGTGGGACTGCGGCAGGAACGGCGTACGATCAGCTGATTGTCGAAAGCGGGAATATTAGCCTCTCCGGTGAACTCACCGGATCATTGATCTCCTTTGTACCGACGGAGTTTACCGATGTCTTCTTCATCATCGTGAACAACGGCATCGGAACCACGACCGGTACCCTGAATGGAGTAGCTGAAGGCGGCTCTGTCTTCATCTCCGGCAAAGAGTTCCAGATCAGCTACACCTCCGATCTGGCCTCGGGCTTTGCGGTCAATGGCTTTGGTAACGACGTGGCGCTGATGGCGATTCCCGAGCCCGGTACGGCAGTCTCATTGCTCAGTGGCCTCGGTGTGCTGCTCGGCTTCCGCCGCCGACGACGCGGGTAAGCGGGTGCGATTCGTTAGGCCCGAACACCGCTTGTGCATTGGCCTTTCTCAGCTCCAACGGAGCGGGCTGTAACTCAGCCCAGGTCGACAGGCCTGGGAATCAGAAAGAAAGCGTTCGCGGTCTGAAGGACCGCGATAGTTTACCGGAGCAGACGCCACGCACAGGAAAACTAAAGCCGGTCTTTCAGACCTCGTTCCTTGGTTGCTCTCACCCAGCCCTCAGCCGGGCTGGGCTGAGTTATTGCCGGTCCTTCGGACCTGAAAGGCACCTGGCAGCCTCCGCCTCTGCACTTTTCTGTATGCCTTAAGAAGGCTGCCCCTTTCTCTTCAAGGAAGGGGCATTTGGCAGGACTGATCTTCCAAGAGCGGTCGTCGAACTTACTGCTGCTCTCCTTCAGTCGCAGGGCTGATCGGAGATCAAGATTGAGAGCCTATTTGGACAGGCGCTTCGCCACCCACTCCTTCACATTCTTCTCTAGCACCTCCAGTGGCACTGCTCCACTGCCTAGCACTACCTCGTGGAAATCGCGGATATCCCACTTGTCCCCGAGAGCCTTTGTGGCCTCCGTACGGAGTTCCTGGATCTTCAGCTCTCCGACCTTGTATGCGAGCGCCTGGCCGGGCCAGGCGATGTAGCGATCGATCTCGATCTCCGCATCGAAGGGCGTCTTTGCGCTGTGGGTGGTGAGGTAATCGATCGCCTGCTGCCGACTCCATTTCATCGCATGGAGCCCCGTGTCCACCACGAGGCGGCATGCGCGCCAGGCTTCAAAGGTGAGTTGACCGAATTTCGAATACGGGTCGTCGTACATCCCGAGTTCGTCGCCCAGCGATTCCGCATACAATCCCCAGCCCTCGGAGTATGCCGTGTATCCGCCGTATCTGCGAAACTTCGGTAACTCGGTGAGTTCTTGTGCAAGTGCGATCTGCAGATGATGCCCGGGGACCGCCTCGTGCAGGCAGAGCGCCATCATCTCGTGCTTTGGACGGAGTCCGGGGCGATGCAGGTTGGCAAAGAAGATTCCCGCACGAGAGCCATCGGGAGCCGGGGAGCGGTAGTAAGCTGTGGGACTGGATGGGGCAACATTCGCCGGAATCGGCTCCACGCCGTAGGGAGTACGAGGAAGTGTTTTGAATAGTCTGACCAAAGTCGGATCGATCCGCTTGGCAATCGCGCGGTAACCGGCGAGCAACTCGTCGCCGGTCTTGTAGAAAAACTTTGGATCGGTCCGCAGGTGGTCAAAGAACTTTTCGCGA
Source organism: uncultured Verrucomicrobiales bacterium (assembly GCA_966251085.1). Taxonomy (GTDB): domain Bacteria; phylum Verrucomicrobiota; class Verrucomicrobiia; order Chthoniobacterales; family Chthoniobacteraceae; genus CBINJX01. The sequence continues at coordinate 5,901 of CBINJX010000098.1, read as the reverse complement.
GTTCCGTTCCATCCGACCTGTTTCATGATTGTCTGCATCTCGTGCCCGATCCGTTCGACCTCACGGAGCCCGAGTTCGTGGAGTTCCTTGGGAGAAAGCTGCGTGGTGGTAGAGCGTCGCGCGGAAAACTCATAAGCGGCATCTCCATTTGGCCACTGCCACGCACCTACCTGCTCAGTGGAGGCAGGCAGATACTCCTTCTCGAAAAAGTCTCGCAGCTTCTGATATGCCGGCACAACGTTCTGGGTGATTGCCTCCCGGGCGCTTGCTGAAAGCCGCTCGCGCTCCGCCTCCGGGATGCCTGGAGCAAATCTTTTGAACGGCTTGTAAAAGGGACTTTCCTCCGGTTTCTCGACGATCTGCTGTCCAATCTGCCCCGGGACAGCGCGCAGGATGACCTTGGGATGAGTCCGCTTCTCCGCGATACCGAGCCGCATCAGTTCAATCGTCTGGTCGATGTACGCCGGCAGCGCGCGCATCCGTGCTGTCCAATCCTCGTAATCTTTCACGCTCTCGAAACGCAGCGAATCCGCGAGGTCGTCGGCCGTCTGTACCCCGCCCATTTGATTGATGGGCAGAGTCCAGAGCCGCTGGGCATGCTCTTCCAGAGACTCATTTGTTTCATACTTCGCCAGGTCGAGGTTTACCTGTTCCACGGGGGGAAGCGCGGTGCGATCAATCGCATTGAGGCGCTCAAGCACTTCGCGTGCATGTCGGGCGCGCTTCTCGCGTGCTGGAACGCCGATATCAGGCCACTTGTCATTCCATCGGCGGTCACCCATTTGGGACGCCCATGTCGGGCTCTGCTCCATCGCGTACTCCCATTCCGCATCGAGAATTGCGCGGAGCTTCTGTGTTTCATCCGCTCGCACTTCCGGCGAGAAGAGCGCGAGCACGGTGATAAGTGGTAAGATGAACGAAAGTAGCTTCTGCATTGGATTGGAAATCGGCTTGCTTGCCCCGGATTTACGATCCCGAGGGCTCTTTCCCAAGAGTGGCAATCTCTCAGCGCCGAGGCAATTGGCAACGAATGAGTGAGCGTCTGCCGCCGAGGCACCGTCCCATGCACTGTGGAGAGAAAGGGGGCATGCCTTCCGTTGCTTCCATCATCGGCGCTTGCTCATCCAGACATGAAGGAGTAACGACCTCCCTTCCATGGCGGAGTCAAACCAGGTACTCAGCATTAACGCCCCTGCATCGGTTGCAGACAAACATCCGACGATTTTCGCGGCAGATGTCAGCAAACGCTTTGGAGACTTTGCCGCAATCGCGGGCCTCGATTTGGAGGTGCATCGCGGCGAATGCGTCGGTCTGCTGGGCCCGAACGGTGCCGGAAAATCCACTTTTATCGGCTGCCTCTATGGTGCGGTGCTGCGGACCGGCGGCGACTTGCGGGTATTTGGACTCGATCCCGCCGTCGATGCGCGTCGAATCAAACAGCGTCTCGGTGTTGTGCCGCAGGAGAACGCTCTCGATGAAGAGCTGACGGTGACCGAGAACATGCAGCTGTATGCGCGGTTCGAAGGGTTGAACCGTCGAGAAGCGGGGCCGCGGATTGACGAGCTGCTCAAGCACATGTCGCTGGATCACAAGCGTGAGGCGCAAATCAAGACGCTCTCCGGCGGGATGAAACGGCGGCTGGCCTTCGTACGAGCGCTGCTCTCCGATCCGGAACTGCTCATTCTCGATGAACCGACTACGGGGCTCGATCCGACGGTGCGGCATCTTCTTTGGGAAAAGGTGATCTCCTATAAAGCGGCAGGGAAGACGGTGCTGGTGACCACCCACTACATGCACGAGGCCGAGTTGCTATGTGACCGCATCGTGATTCTGAACCGCGGTATCGTGGTGGATGCCGGTGCGCCTCGTGACCTGATCGCCCAACACGCCCCGGGTTTTGTCGGCATCTTTGCCCGTGAGGACGAAGCACGGCTGCGTCCGCATGTGGGCGGCGATCTGGCACTATATCAGCAAGGCTGGCAAACGTGCGTGCGCGCCCCGCACATCGACGATCTAACCTCGCTTCAGGTCGCCTCCGGGACACGAGTGCTGCAACTTCGGCCTTCGAACCTCGAAGACGTATATCTGAAACTCACCGGACAAGATCTTGGCGACGATGAGTGAGCTGACTACTTCCCTTGGGCTTGCGTGGCACGTGGTGGTGCGCAACTGGACCGTGTACCGCAAAGACTTCCTCGCGAATATCTCGCCGACTTTGGCCGATCCGGCGCTCATGATGACCGCGCTCGGTATGGGACTTTCGCCGTTTATCGGGCAGATCCACGGACTGAGCTATGCACAATATCTCGCACCCGGAATGGTGGCGACGACTGCCCTCTTTACCGCGTTTTTCGAATGCAGCTACGGGTTTTACGTGCGGATGACCTTTGAGTCGGTCTTCAAGGCGATGCTGACAACACCGATCGGTGTTCGTGAGGTGGTGATAGGCGAGTTCCTCTGGGTCTTTATCCGTGCCTCTCTGATGGCGGCAGGCGTGGGGCTTGTGTTGGCAATCATGGGGCTGATCCAGAATCCGCTGGCGCTGCTTCTGTTTCCGTTGATCGGCGGACTACTCGCGGTGCCGTGCGGTGCAATCGGTCTGCTGGCTGCCGCCCATGTGCGGAACATCAATCAGTTCCAGACCGTCTATTCCTTCCTCATCGCGCCCATCTACTTCCTCTCGGGCGTGTTCTTTCCGCTTGGAGATCGTCCGATCCTCGGCACCATCGTACAGATCTCACCGTTCTATCACGGGGTACGTCTGCTCCAGATGAGCGGGTGGGGGGAGTGGAACCCGGTGGCCATTCTCTACCATGTGACCGTCCTGCTTGCGTTTGCGCTCGGATTGGGATGGTGGGCGAACGTGAGAATTGGGAAGAAACTGACGACGTGACCTTTGGAAGGCGGTAGCCGTGCACCCGAGTTGGAGAAGGTGTGTGGCTCGCCTTCCGATCTGTACATTCACTCCGGGCACGTTGGAAGCGTACCCCGCTCTGCCGATTGCAGTTCCACGGGCCTTTCCCACTACCGAACGCCGGCGGCTACGTTACGGCACTGCCCTTGGCAGCCATGTAACTGTTGATCAAGCAGCGATAGGAGGGCAGGTGGTTTGAGAAAAGTGTCCCGAGACCCTCGATATCGTTCCGCCAATCGCGATGCAGTTCGCAGGCCACGCCGAACCACGTCATTAATTGTGCACCCGCCGCGGACATTCTCGCCCATGCGGCGTCCCGAGTGGTTTTGTTGAATGTACCGGAGGCGTCAGTGACGACGAAAACTTCGTAACCCTCTTCAATCGCGGAGAGTGCCGGAAACGCCACACATACTTCGGTAACGATACCCGCGATGAGCAACTGCTTCTTTCCAGTCGCCCGGACTGCATTCACGAAGTCCTCATTATCCCAGGCGTTGATGTTGCCGGGCCGAGCAATGTACGGGGCGCTTGGAAATAGGGCCTTGAGTTCCGGGACGAGCGGGCCATTCGGACCATCCTCGAAGCTTGTCGTAAGAATCGTTGGTAGCTTGAAATACTTTGCAGCGTCCGCGAGGGCGAGGACGTTGTTCTTAAAATCGTCCGGCGAAAAATCGTGAACGAGGTTTGTCAATCCCGTTTGGTGATCGACCAGAAGGAGGGCTACGTTATTCTTGTCGAGACGGTTATACTTGAAGGTGCCCATAGCGATTAGTGGTCTGGTTAACTGTGTTGTCGCCGGACCTGAGTCTGATCCGGCCCTCCACAGTCTCTACCATCATCTCGCTACGGATCTGTACGGGGCTCACGCCTACCCGTGATCGAACAAAACGGGCTTTTCGAGGCTGATACTTCCGGGCTTCTCTGATCTATGAGGCGGTGCATTGTTGCCTCTGTACGCAGCCGCCGGATCAGGCTGACGCTGGTCCGAATCCGAGCCTTCTGCGTACTGGACGCGGATCCGGGCGCTCGGCCGCAAAAGTAGAAGGCGGCACTGGCGTCGTTGAACGACACAAAGAGCCGCCTGCAACCCCTTGGGCCTCACTGGATAGGAGTGCGCTCCAGGTCTATAGCGGACTCGGCTGCTGCTCCTGAATGTAAGTCTTCTCCTTGTACCGTACGGCGACGAAGATGAAGAGGACGGCTGTGATGAACATCAGGCCGGAAAAGAAGAGGTAATACTGTGGCCCCGCGAAGCTCACGGTGCCGTCCGGTTTCTGGATGAATGAATTTACCCCGGCGGTGAAGAGATTGCCTACGGCAACGGATGCATAGAAGCAGGCCATAATGAGCGACTTCATCTTCCGCGGCGCTTGGGTATAGGAGAATTCGAGGCAGGTGATCGATACCAGCACTTCAGCTGCGGTGATGAGCACGTATGCCAGAAGTTGCCACGCGATACTCGGTTGTAAGCCGGCCGCGATCCGCATCTCAATCCACGCCGGAACCAGGAACGATGGAACAGTAAGAAAGAAGCCGAGTCCGATCTTGCGTAGCGGAGTGAGTGTCCAGACCCGATTGATCGCTGGGTAGATCACATACGAGAAAAGCGGAATGTAGAGGAGGATCAGAATTGGGTTTACTGCCTGGATCTGGGAAGGCAGCCATTCGACTCCCATCCAGCGCAGATCCATCTGGGTGGCTTGGAGTACCCAACGCGAAGCGGTTTGGTCGTACAGGGCCCAGAACATCGCCACAAAGAGATAGATGATCCAGAGTCGGCCAAGTGAACCAAGCCCTTCGATGCTGAAGGTCTCTTTCAGAAAGCCAGTGCCACCAGCGGGGATATGAACGAACTTATTGCGTCCAAGCCAAAAGACCCAGGTGGCTGTGAGCATGAGAGCGCCGGGAACACCAAAGGCCAGGGATGGGCCGTAATGCTCGAGCAGGAGTGGCGTGAGCAGGGTGGAGATGAACGCTCCGAAATTAATGGCAAAATAAAACCACCCGAAAACGCGCGGCAGCAGGTGGGCATTCGACTGGCCAAACTGATCCCCCACGTGTGCGGCGACGCATGGCTTGATCCCGCCCGAGCCAATAGCGATCAGGGTGAGTCCGATAGTCAATCCAAGCCGCGTTTCGTCGAGAGCCAGGGCGAGATGACCAAAGCAGTAGAGGATCGAGAGCCAAAGAATGGTGCGGTACTTTCCCAGAAAACCATCCGCGAGAATTGCGCCTAAGAGTGGAAAGGCATAGAGGGCGGAACTGAAGAAGTGGAATGCCGCAGTCGCCTCCGCATCCGTCATCGGATCCAGCTTGCCATCCGCATTCATGAGATACTTCGTCATGAAGATCACGAGGATGGTGCGCATCCCGTAATAGGAGAAGCGTTCGGCGGCCTCGTTTCCGACGATATAGGGAATTCCCGGCGGTAGCTTGGATGTGGCGAACGGCGCGGTGGCGTAGTGGGGGTGGCTCATCTGCGCACAACTTATGCGGGATGAGGGCGCTGACGAGTCCGGATTGTACATTTTGTCTCGACTTTGCTCCTTGGATCCGTCCGGTCCGGTGGTCTGAACCCGGATGTTGCATCGGCTGGCGAACTCACCGTATTGCTAACCGTCCCCAGGAGCGCAGATGTCGTGTTTGCGCCCGTTCCCCTGACTAATGCTTCTTCTAAATACTTCCCGCCTCGGGACCACGCTGTTGCTGCTGGTCTCCTTTTTCGTTGCGGCAATCGCACGTGCGCAAACCACGCCTCCGATCCGGATCATGCCGCTGGGTGACTCCATCACCTATGGGGTGGGAGGAACCGCAAACATGGGTGGATATCGTGGCCCGCTGTACACACTGCTGACCAACGCCGGCTATAATGTAGATTTTGTCGGGACTCAGACGGGAAACAGCTCCAGCGTACCCGATCCCGATCATCAGGGGCACAGCGGATGGCGCATCGATCAGCTCGACTCGAACATGGCCGGCTGGCTGGG
>CBINJX010000097.1:0-9833 GCA_966251085.1 uncultured Verrucomicrobiales bacterium | reverse complement strand
CGCTGGAGTGAAGGTGAGAGGTGAGAGGTGAGAGGTGGGGCTGGCGCTGAGATCCATGCGCCAGCAGATATCCGTCCTATCTATCTTATCGGTCCCATCCGGTCCCTGCCCCGCGAGGATTCACCTCAAATCGGCAAGACCTGAATGAACAGAAGTTCCGAATAGACGGAAAAAATACAACATGGCCCGTTTGCTCTTCTCATTCGCGTTTGCCGCAGTCGCGTATGAGCTTTATTGGCAGCTGCTGAGCCGTCGGCACGGTGTGAGCCCCCGGTGGTTTGGACGTTCACGTGCGGAACAGCGCTTGAGAGAAGGTGGTTCAGGTTTTCTTCGCCTTGTGGGGGCGTGGGGGATGATCCTGATCGTCTATGCCTTTGGCACCGAAAGCATGCTGCCGCCATTCACTGCTGAGTGGTGGAGCGGAGCAATCGGAATGGATGAATGGATCTTTATCGCTGCCATGGCTCCGCTGCTCGCAGGTGCCGAATGGTGCTTACTGCGTGATACGCCTCGTAGAATAAAGGGGCAAACGCCCATCCTCTCATCCTCCCTCCAGAGCGCACCGTAAGCACCACGTAGGGTGCATTGTGATGAGTTTTAATCTTTTTATCATCGCAATTCCCTGCAGCTGATTGGTTTGCGTGGATGCCGATCCGTGCTGCACTTGCACTCGATAACTCCCGCATCTTTCGTGCGCGCGATGCTCTCCCTCCCTCAATGCCTGCTTCTCTGCGGTGGCATGCTCGCTGCCGCGTCTTTGTCCAGTTGTTCGAGTTCCTCAGCCAATACCGCGGCTGGTACACCGGGATTGATCCCGGGTGTTCGATCTGCGCTGCTTGCGCCCGGGTTTCACGGCCGGCTCACGCATCGCACGATGCAGCCGCGTTACATTACCATTCACTCCACGGCGAACCGCGGCGGTACAGCTGCGCAGCACGCCAGATTGCTTCTAGGCAAGGGACTTCGAAGCAAAAACGGCCCGCGCTTTGGCCGCTCCGGCTGGGTGAACTGGCACTTTACTGTGGACGACCGTGAAGCCGTCCAACACCTGCTTCCGACAGAGGAAGCGGATCACGCGGATTACGGCGGGCTCGGCGATACCGCCAGCATCGGCATTGAGATCTGCGAGTTCAGCTCATCTTCACGACAGGCCGCCGCCATCGACCGCGCTGCGCGGCTCACCGCCACCCTCGCCAATAAATACTCCATTCCCACGGAAAACATCGTGCCGCACAAACACTGGCCGCGCTGGGATTTCAAATATGGTAAGCCGTGCCCGCGGATCCTCCTCGAGCGTGGACCGGGACCAGGTGGCTGGGTGCTAGGCAAAAAATGGAAGGGCTTTATCGCGAAGGTGGAAAAGTACCGCTGATCGCAGAGGAATGACGAACGTCGAATGAAGGCCGAGGGGCAAATGACGAATTTATTCGTCCTCAGGTTTACAGTCATTTGGCTTCTCTTCGTGGCGGCATTCTTCCCGGGATGCCGCCAGCGAGTGACGAGCCCCCAAGTGGAATTCACGCTGCAGAGAATAGCGTTCCAGGTTGGGGACACGAAGGTTCACGCGCACGTTACACAGTTTGGAACCGGCTCGCTCACGATGGTGCATCTCCATGAGGATGAGCGGACTTCCGCTGAGGCTGGTCGCGCTATTCTTGAGAAACAGGGCGGGCGTTTGATCCAGTTGGTGCACTCCGGTCGCAGACGGGTGACATTTTCCATCGACGGCGCCCGCTACTCCTTTGACCCCAACCGGATCTTCACCGATGCCGGAGTCCGCAAGACAGTACGTGGTGCTACGCCGGTTCCGGAAAAGGCGTACGCCACGGTGAACCAGTTTGCGTCCCAGTTCGTGCGTTACTTCTCATTGGGAAAACGGCGCCCACTCATCGCCCTGCACAACAACGGTGAGGGATTTCTATCCATTCATTCTTATGCAGCGGATGGCGAATATGCCTCGGAGGCAGACAGGATCGATGTCGAGTCCAGGGCTGATCCGGATGACTTCTTCTACGTGACCGACGAGCGGTTCTTCAACCGTCTTGCCGAGAAGAACTTCAATGTCGTCCTGCAGAACAACCGGACACCCAGTGACGACGGCTCCCTCTCGGTATTCGCAGCTCGCCACCGGATTCCGTATGTAAATGTCGAAGCGCAGAGCGGACACCTCGCCGAGCAGATCCAAATGCTGGAGGTGACCGTTCAGCTTGTGAAAGCGGATTGAGAACAGGGGGGGGCAGAGTCGTTCCGCCGTTTCTGGGAGAATGATCCGGATTGCACGGGGAGAACGTTTCTGCCTTGGTGGGTTGCGATATTCCCCTCCTATGAAGATTGGTTCTGTTTTCCTGCCCATGCAGGAAGGTGTTCTTGTTGAGATGCAATCCGACGGCCCGAGCTGGGGTGAGGTGATTGATTCGGCCGGCAACAGAATCACCGAAATAAGGAGGCTGCATTGATCTCATCCGCCACTGGCAACATGTCTTCTGCTGAGGAAGGCGGAGTTCGGATTCCCCTCGAGCTGCAAGTTGTTGCGGTTCTGTTTCTAGTCTACGGAATCTTCAGTGCCGCTGGGATGCTCCACCGGTTGGTATCCGGAGATTTCTACCTTGATCTTGGAATTTTCTGCATCCCTGCTTACTTCGGATTGCGCCGCTTCTCGCAAGGATGGCGCACATTTGCGCTGGTTGGAATCTGGATCGGACTCCTGACATCGCCGATCATTTTTCTGGCCAGCGTGTTTATCGGAAAAGTTTCTCGCCAGATACTCGGCTTTAAGATCGCTGGCATCCCCTCGTTCTGGAGTTCGGCAGTCGTAGTACTCTTCTTCCTCCTCTACCTCTGGCAGTACCGAGTCCTGACACGGCCCGATATCCGCGCGCTGTTCGGCCTAGCTCCTTACGCTGCCCCCAAGCGGCCTTACAAGCTACCGGAGACAACGGCGCATCTGGTGGCATCTGCGGATGCGGTCGCCGTGATCTTGATCTCGGAGGATGTACCGCAGCCAGTCCTTTACGATCCCGAGCTGGCCGGAGGGCTCGTGCAGCAGAAGGTGGAAGCGGAAGTTCTCCGACCGATCATTGGTGACCTGCCGTCAAAGATCACGGTTAGCAATGACTACCAACATTGGCGCGTCCAGATGTCTTCCCTGCGTGAAGGGATGCATCTCGTCTTCCTCGTGTATGCAGGCAACCATTATCGCCTCTCCTCGCCGGTGTCACTCTGCCCGATCAGCGAAGACATGGTGCGGATTCTGAAACGTTATTTCCCGCTCGAGGATGCGATCGAAGAGATCCAGCGGATCGATCAGGAGCGCCGATTGTAGTGCATCGGCGGAAAAACGGGGCGCCAGCATTACTGAATACTGGCGCACGATTTCTGATTACTTTTCCGCCGCGCACTTCTCGCAAATCACCGCTTCCGGCTTTGCTTCCAGCCGTTCGTATTCGATGTCCTCACTACACCGGGTGCAGAAGCCGTACGTACCTTCATCCATCCGGTTCAGCGCTTCCTCGAGGTGGGTCAGGCGCAGTTCCATGCGGCGCAGGGCATCCTTTGCGATCTCCTGCTGCAGAAGCGAATCCTGCCGGGAGAGCCGGCCGATGGAGCTGTCGAGCTGCACCGGCGCGGCGGATTCTTTCGCTTTTGCGATGTCCTGTTTCAACTGCTCCACGAGTTCACGCGTCTTGAGCTCGAGTTCTACAATCTGATCTCCAGTCATGGCAAAGGCTTCAGATTGACGGTATGGGCGTCTCTTCGGAATGGGATGCTTTCCGACTGCTCAACGGAACATTCACACCGGCAGCAGAATCCTCCGAAAAACCTCACTGAATCGGAGCACTCCCGCATGTATCCCCTTTCTGGAGCGATGCGCCTTAGTGTTCCAGCAGGTGCTCCGTGAGAGCAGTTTTGTCGTGAATCGCGAGGCGATCGACCAGCGTAGCGCTGGCTTCGTTCATGCCGATGATATCGACCTGTGTTCCCCCGCGGCGGAATTTCAGGACGACCTTGTCGAGTGCACCAACTGCCGTGAGATCCCAGAAATGTGCATGGCTCACGTCGATCAGCACATTTGCTGCTGTTTCTTTGAAGTCGAACGAGGAGAGGAACGTTCCCGCCGAAGCGAAGAACACCTGTCCCCGTGCGGTGTACGTGCGGCGATCGGTTTCAGATTCGTACTCGCTCGTAACCAGGACGAACTGCGCCACCTTTCGCGCAAAGAAGAGTGCACTCAGCAGCACACCCACGCCGACGCCTAGCGCCAGGTTGTGGGTCCACACCACCACGGCTACCGTGGAGAGCATCACGATGCTGGAGCTTTTCGGATGAACGGTGAGGTTTTTGATCGACGCCCAGGAGAAGGTGCCGATCGAGACCATGATCATCACCGCCACGAGCGCGGGCATGGGGATCTGCCGTACCCAGTTTCCGGAGGCCACGATCAGGGCGATAAGCACAGTGCCGGCGATGAAGGTCGAGAGCCGTCCGCGTCCGCCGGATTTCACATTGATCACCGATTGTCCGATCATTGCGCAGCCTGCCATGCCGCCGAAGCAGCCAGCCACCACGTTGGCGAGTCCCTGGCCGGTGCACTCGCGGTTCTTGTCGCTTTGCGTATCGGTCAGGTCGTCCACGATCTGTGCAGTCATCAGCGATTCGAGCAGGCCGACTGCGGCCAGGCCGAGAGAGTAGGGGAGGATGATCCTGAGTGTCTCCAGATTCAGCGGAACCTGCGGCCAGAGGAATATCGGTAGCGAATCCGGCAACGCCCCCAGATCACCCACACGGCGCACATCGAGATCCCAAACAATCGCGACGATCGTCAGCAGGATGATGCAGACCAGCGGTGACGGCACCGCTGTAGTGATCCGCGGAAAGAGGTAAATGATCGCCAAGCCTGCGGCGACCATCGCATAGACCAGCCAACCCGCGTTGTGGAACTCCGGCAGCTGCGCCATGAAGATCAGGATCGCCAGCGCGTTCACGAAACCGGTCATCACCGACCGCGACACAAACCGCATTACGTCACCGATCCTCGCCCATCCTGCGATCAGCTGCAGCACACCGGTGAGGACCGTCGCCGCGAGCAGATACTGGAGCCCGTGCTCCTTTACGAGAGTCACCATCAGCAGCGCCATTGCTCCCGTCGCTGCCGAGATCATCCCCGGGCGTCCGCCGAAGAAAGCGGTGACCACCGCGATACAGAACGAAGCGTACAGCCCCACCTTGGGATCGACGCCGGCAATAATCGAGAAAGCGATCGCCTCAGGAATCAGCGCCAGCGCCACGACAAGGCCCGACAGGATGTCGCCACGAATGTTGGAGAACCATTCTTTCGAAAAATCTTTGGTAAACACGTATAGATGAAGAGCACGGTTGGACTCGGAAAACGCCGCCAGCCCCGTGCGATGCCGGTGGCGGATGTGGATGATTGCGGCAGGCGAACGGCCGGCCGATTTCCTGAGGTGGAAGAAAGGTGAACTCTTGACGGCACGCCGGCCGTCCCCGGGTTCAGGGGTTACGAAACCATCATGGTGGAGTCAGCTGCGAACACGGCAGCTGTAGCTCGACGCTGGAGAAAAAGATGGGAGTCGCGTGAATCAAAACGGGGCGCGGAGAGTTCCCCGTGATGTGGGATCGTGCAAGGTTTTTTTCGGGAGGGGGGCGTCTTGAAAGCGCTACATATCTGAGACGTGGCTGAACCGGGAGCATGTGGAGTGCGGTGCCACGTCGTGGGCGAAGGCGGGACGTGCCACCGCCTTCGGAAGGGGGCGAAGGCGGTAAGAAGTGGAAGGCAAGAGAACCGAGCCTGAAGTAAAGCGCGGCAATTGAAACAAGCGCCGCAAATTCCACCGCTCACGTACGTAGAGCCGTCGATCTTAGTTCCACACATCCTCTGCGCAGGCACACCGCTCTGCCTCCAAGGCGGTGGCACGTCCCTCCTCCGCCCACGACGTGACACCGCACTCCAAGGTTGCGCCCCGGTTGTCGACGGTTGAGATGTGACGAGACCGCAGACCACCTTCCATAACTTACTGACGTGCTCACTCCGACGACAGTAAAACCGTACAACCATGCCGACGCAAAAGGACTCCCTCCCGACCCTCCACTTCGCGACTCAGACAGCTTGGGAGGATTGGCTGGAGACGAATCACACCACGTGCACCGGGCTCTGGCTGAAGCTCGCGAAGAAATCCGCCGGGATTGCATCCGTCTCCTACGCGGAAGCCCTCGACATCGCGCTTTGTTATGGGTGGATCGATGGCCAGAAAGCCTCGCTCGACGAACTCTTCTGGCTGCAACGCTTCACCCCGCGACAGCCGAGGAGCAAATGGTCACAGGTCAACTGCAAGAAAGCCGAGGAGCTGATCGCGCAAGGCCGGATGCGTGCCGCTGGGCTGAAGCAGGTCGAGGCTGCAAAAGCCGACGGCCGCTGGGAGAATGCCTATCATTCACAGAGCAAGATGGCAGTGCCTGAGGATCTACTGAAACGCCTAGCAGAGAGTCCGCGGGCACGCGCGTTTTTCGAGACACTGAACTCTACGAACCGCTACGCCATCCTCTATCGGATCCATGATGCGAAGAAGCCGGAAACCCGAGCCCGCCGCATTGAGAAGTTCGTCACGATGCTGGAGGAGGGGAGGGGGATTTATGAATGACGAAATCTGAATGACGAATGTCGACTTGGGCGCAGCATCGCGGGTAGCCCCTTCGCCCTTCGTCATTCGGATTTCGCCATTCCCCTCACGGTTTCCTAAAAAAAGTTAAACTTTCTTCGGACCCCTGACCACAGATGTCAGGGGTCCCCTGTTACAAAGGTCGGCGTCGCATGAAACGCGACGTTAACAAATAGAAAATACCGACCTATGAAAAAGCATCTCGTAGACATGACCATCGCAGGAGAAGACCGCACCACGATGGAGGGCGACGTCGCCAGCTTGGAGGCGATCGTAAACACCTTTGCTTACCTGCTCGATGACGACCAGCGTAAGCGCCTCCAGCGGTACGGACTCCGGAATGAAACCTTCTCCCGGGGCGTCATCGATCTTGCCAAGCAGAACCCTACGCTCGTACCGGCGCACATCGACATGGCGGCCATCGAGCGCGATCTGGTTGCTCGCGAACAGATCCTCCCGCTGCTCTTCCGTGTGCAGCGCCTCGTGCGCCTCCTTGAAGACACGGCCATTGCCCTCGGCGTGGATCTGTATGAAGCAGCCCGCGGCCTTTACAAGATCATGCAGGTCACAGCGGAGGGCAGCGGTGTGGCTGATACCCTCGCGGAACTGGGCCGCCGCTTTGCTCGCACCACTAGCGGAACCGCAAGCCAGGAACCCCCAACTCCGCCTGCGGTAAGCTGATCCGGCGATTGTAGAGTACTGTAGTATTCACCCAAGCGGGTGCCTTTCGAGGCACCCGCTTTTTCTTTGTGCATGACCCAAAACGGCCGGAAAAGTGGCAGCGAGGGAAAAACCGTTAGCCGCGAGGGTTTTTCCTTGGTTCGCCGAAGCACGGGAGACGCCGCGAGGTTTTGACCTTCGCGGATGAGGTTTTAAGCCTCGGGGGCACAATCGGTTGATGCTCGGCGAGGGTTTTACCCTCGGCGATGAGGGTAAAACCCTCGATGTGCATCGCGGAAGTTGGGTGGCGAGGTCTGGAACCTCATTGATGAACATCAAACCCTCGCGGCTAACGGTTTTTCCCTCATCGGGCACTTTTTGGCGCTTTTTCGCAACCTTGGGGTTGTAAGGGAAAGGGGAACCGCCGGTTACTTGAGAATTCGGCTCTCGGGGGCAGATGTGATTCTGGAGTGAGCGGGGGGGGCTCGCAACGAGGAATGCCGCCTCAGTCGCAATTCATGACAACGTGTTGCTCCCACAAGTCTTATCGGTGTAGATCGCTTATCTGTTAGTGAGAATTAATCTCAAAAAAACCTTGGCAAATGAGACAGAGTCGCAATTATCGCCGCCCTCTGCTCGCCGCCACCACCCACAAGCTGTCAGAGCGGAGTTTAACCACCACCACTCAACCTGTCCGTTCCGCTCATGTCAGCCTCACGGCCCCTCTCGCGTTCCATCGCCTTTTTGATCGTTGCCTCGATTGCCCCATTTGCCGGAGCACAGGCCCAAACCCCGGCGGAGCGGCTGAGCACACCAGCGACCGAGGCCGTCGCTCCTGTCGAGCTCGATGAGGTGGTCGTTACCGCGGGAGTGACGGGGGAAGGATATGTTGCGCCGACCGCTGTCACGGCGACAAAGACGGAGACACGTCGTCTGGAAACTCCGCAGAATGTGCAGGTCGTCACTCGCGAGCTGATGGAGGATCAGGGGGCAACCACAATCGATGATGCCTTGCGCAATGTCGCCGGCGTGTTTCCCGGCGCATACTACCGTGGCTATGATTACTACCGGATCCGCGGTTTCGATGCGAGCGGGTTCACTTTCAAGGACGGGCTGTTTGCCGGGCACCCGACTGGCGTCAACTTTTTCTCGGAAGAAGTCTACGGTCTCGAAGGCATCGAGGTGCTGAAAGGACCGGCATCGATGCTCTACGGTCAGAGTTCTCTGGGCGGCATCGTGAACCTCGTCACCAAGCGTCCCCGCCCGGAGAACTTCTTTGAGGCTCGTCTCGCAGGTGGCAGCTACGACTTCTTCGAGTCTGGAGTCGATTTCGGCGGATCGCTCAATGAGAGCAACACCGTTTATGGCCGTGTAACGAGCATCTTCCGGCATCGCGGAACGTGGGTCGATGATATCGATCCGTCCAAACGCGCGTTCGTGGCTCCGGCGCTCACGATCGAGATTTCCCCGGATACCATCCTGACACTTCGTGGTGAATACCTCTACGATTGGATCGTGACCCCGTTCCCCCTTGTTGCCGAGGGGACCGCGATCTCCAATCCAAACGGCGACCTGCCGATCAGTCGCAACGTTGGCGAACCGGGTTACCAGAACAAAGGCGATTACCGTCGCGGTCAGCTCGGTTACCTCCTCGAACATCGCTTCACGCCGGAGTTGATTCTGCGGCAATCGCTCCGAGGCTCTTATAACCAAGCCATCTACCAGGCGGTTTATCCTTCTTTCCTCGATGCGGACAAACGGACGCTTTACCGGTATCCGCTCTCATATGGCTCGGACTTCTTCACCTTGGGCGTCGATACCTCGCTGGAGGCCCGATTCAAGACGTGGGCGCTCGAACACACATTGCTGGCCGGTATTGACTTCGCGTATGTGAACCAAGAGTCACGCGGTGCAATGGGAACCATCGCGCCGCTCGACCTCTACCGGCCGCGCTACGGCGCAAAGGCAAGCGCGCTCACGGTCTATACTGACGAGGAGACCACCTCGAGCGCAACGGGCCTCTACCTGCAGGATCATATCAAGTACGATCGCTTCACTCTGACCCTCGGCGGTCGCCTCGATTTCGTGGATACGGAAGTCGAGAACCTTCTGGCGAGGACGAACAGTTCCGGAAGCGACTCCGCCTTTTCTCCGCGTGTAGGGCTTACCTACGAGTTCATCCCGGGTGTCGCCGTATATGGAAGTTATTCCCGTTCCTTCCGTGCACAGTCGGCTTACCTCTCTCTCGATGGGGCGATGGTCGAGCCCGAGTACGGTGAAAACATCGAGGCGGGCATCAAGACAGAACTCTTCGACGGCCGCCTGATCACCACAGTCGCCGCGTACCAGCTGACCCGTGAGAATGTGGCAGCGGCCATCTTCAATGATGCCGACGCTGTCCGCTACACGCCGCTCAACTCGACGAACCGCTGGGAATTCCTCTCCAACGGCAGCATCGACGTCTTGTCGCGCCAGACGACCTGGACGATGCAGCGCGAT
>CBINJX010000096.1:0-9834 GCA_966251085.1 uncultured Verrucomicrobiales bacterium | reverse complement strand
CCGACCAAGGGCTTATGAGTCCCCTGCTCTACCTCTGAGCTACCCTGGCGTTTCGAAGGGCGCGCAACGTAGTAAAGCCCAGGCGTCTTTGCAAGGGGAGAAATCGAAGTTTTTTTGCAATTCTGACGAACGAGCGATGTTCAGCCGAGCTTCCAGCTTGCATCACCAAGCCCCATGCTTCGATCACCAAGCCCGCGGCTTGAGCCGCGAAGCCTTGGGCTTCCTATGCCAAGCTCCGGGCTCAGTGAACAAAGCCTGAAGCTTCCCACACGAAGCTCTGAGCTTCATCCATCAAGCTCTGAGCTTCAGCTGCAAAGCTCTGAGCTTTGAGCGCCAAGCTCGGAGCTTGGCACCCCAAGCCCACAACTCCACCAGTAAAGCTCAGAGCTTGGCACGCTGAGCCCGGGGCTCGGCAGTTCCTTGCCGCGCAAGGGACGAGTTACTCCACCAGCGGATCGCTCCTCGAAACGCCAGAACCCGGTCGAAATGCGTATGATCGCATTCTGCCGCGTTATCCCCCGATCCATTCGTCAGGTGATCCCACTGACGAATTGCATCCACAAAACGATGTCGAGTATCGATCGTCTTTGAGATCACAGGTCTGAAATCTCAAATTTCAGATCTCAAAATTCCCCGTCTCCGTTCCGCTGCTTTACGAGACCCTGAAGATCCTCAGCTCTCTGGATGGGAGCACGCAGGGAAGTCTGTGCAGGTGTAGCCCCGGCGGAAGGAACCGCTGCGCTCGTTGGGTCTACCTTTGCAGCTTCCTCCTCCGCCTTAGCGAACGACGATTTCACGCTGCTGCTGGAGGAACCCATCTGGGTCGCAATGAGATAGATGATTCCGAGGACCACCATGAGGGAGAGATACTTCATCCTTGCCGAGACAGCACACCGTGCGCCACACGATGACAGTGTGAAGGTTACCCTTCTTCATTACTCTGCGCCACCTGTCATCGGCGGAGTCGAACGCATCCTGGAGAAACACGCACAGCTTCTGAGTGCAGATGGACATGAAGTAACGGTGATCTGTGGAGATGGCATCGCTCTCGAAAGCCCCTCCGGAACGCCCCCCATCCGCTTCCTGCATATCCCTGCACTGGCCACCTCCCATCCCCAAGTGAGAATTGCGCAGGCAGAACTCGCAAGCGGCCGGACCGCCGGTGACTACGCCGCCTTCCGCGACTGCCTGATCCAGGAGCTTCTCCCCCTATTCAACCAGCACGACGTGGTGATCCTGCACAACGTCTGCACGATGCCTTTTCATCTGGCGCTGACAGAAGCGCTCTGGCAACTCGCGACCGAACTCCCGCAGATACGCTTCATCTGCTGGATTCATGATGTCGCAGCGGTGAACCCGGACTATCTCGTTCCCTTTTCTCACCCTTGGGACCTCCTGCGCCGTCCCCACGAGGCATTCGAATATGTCGCCGTCTCCTCCCTGAGGCAAAAGCAGTGGATCAAACTCACGGGAATCCCCCCCGAACGCTGCACGGTGATTCCCAATGGTCTCGACCCGGTCCGGGAACTCGGCCTGTCGCCCAACGTCGCACAGCTGACCGAGACGCTGGATCTCCTCGATGCAGATCTGATTCTTCTACAGCCGACCCGGTTGCTCGTTCGAAAAAACGTTGAACTGAGCCTCCATGTGATTGCGGAATTAAAGGCTCGAGGGCTACGCACATACCTCCTGATCACCGGTGCACCGGACCCGCACAATGCCGTATCAGCGGGCTACGCGAACCAACTCCTCTCACTGTGCGACGAGTTACATCTGCGCAATGACTGCCTCTTTCTAGGAGAACGCTTCGATGTCACAGAGAATGACGTCCGAAGCCTGTATCAGATCGCTGATGCTCTCTTTTTCCCCAGCCGGCAGGAGGGTTTTGGATTACCCATGCTCGAGGCGGCATTGCATCGGGTGCCTGCATTCTGCTCGGACATCGAGCCACTGCGCGATCTTCCGGGCGCAATCCCCTTCTCCCTGGACACCACACCGCTCGAAATCACCTCGCTCATCATACGTCAGATGCGGGGGTGGCCTGCGAATTCTCCGCGCAAGGCGGTGGCGCGAAACTATGTGTGGTCAGTGATTTACCGAAATTTTCTCGCTCCGCTGCTCAAGAGACACAAAGAATCATTACACCCATGAAACTCGCCACTGCTTCCGTCCCAACGATTGATGAAGGCGCCATTCACGCAATCCTTGGCGCCTATCATGGTGATCCATTCAGTCTGCTCGGGATGCATCAGGCGGGCGAGCAACTGGTTGTGAGGGTTTTCCGGCCGAATGCGCGGGCGGTGACTGTTATCAAGGCAGACGAGCCCGATGTCAGCTGGCCAGCCATTCAGGTTCATCCGGATGGCTTCTTCGAGGCGGTCCTGGAGGGTGAAGAGGAACGCTTCACCTATCTTCTGAAGTTCACCGGATACGAAGGGCACGAATGGACCCAGCGGGATCCCTACTCCTTTGGAACCATCCTGGGGCCACTGGATCTCCATCTCTTCGCGGAGGGTCAGCACTGGGAACTCTACAAGAAAATGGGAGCCCACCTCTGTGAAATCGACGGGGTGAAAGGAACAACTTTCCATGTCTGGGCTCCAAATGCGCAACGGGTTTCGGTGGTGGGTGAGTTCAACAATTGGGACGGCCGTGTGAACCCGATGAGGAAGCTTCTCGGATGCGGCGTGTGGGAGATTTTCCTACCGGGCGTCGGAGAGGGCACGCACTACAAGTTTGAGTTGAAGGGGGCTCATGGCGGCATCCTGCTCAAAAGCGATCCGTTCGCCTTCTTCTCCCAACATGGCATTCAGACCGCCTCGCTGGTTTTCGACCTCGATCGCTACAAGTGGAGCGACGACGAGTGGATGGAAAAGCGGCAGTCCGTCGAATGGCACCGCTCACCGATCAGTATCTATGAAGTGCATCTGGGTTCCTGGCGCCGGAAGCCCGAGGACGGAGACCGTTTCCTCTCCTATCGGGAACTCGCCGACGAGCTCCTCGATTACGTCGAGGCGATGGGCTACACGCATGTCGAACTGCTCCCGGTAGCCGAGCATCCTTTCGAAGGTTCGTGGGGTTATCAGGTCACGGGGTATTTCGCGCCGACCTCTCGTTTTGGAAATCCGGATGAGTTCCGGTATTTTGTCGATAAAGCGCACCAAAAGGGAATTGGCGTTATTCTCGACTGGGTGCCGGGACATTTCCCGAAGGATGCACACGGCCTCGCGGAGTTCGATGGCACCGATCTTTTTGAACACGCCGACCCGCGTCAGGGCGAGCACATGGATTGGGGCACGCTCATCTTTAACTATGGGCGCAACGAGGTGCGAAACTTTCTCATCGCCAACGCCCTCTTCTGGCTCGCCGAATATCACATCGACGGTCTGCGCGTCGATGCGGTAGCATCCATGCTCTACCTCGATTATTCCCGTCAGCCGGGAGAATGGGTGCCGAATGCACATGGCGGACGCGAAAACCTGGAAGCGATCTATTTCCTCAAACGCTTCAACGAGGTCTGCTACGAGCGGCATCCAGGCATCATAACGATCGCTGAAGAATCAACCGCCTGGCCCGGCGTCTCGCGCCCGACCTATCTCGGCGGACTCGGCTTCGGGTTCAAATGGAACATGGGCTGGATGCACGACTTCCTCGTGTACATGGCCAAGGACCCGGCCTACCGAAAGTACCATCAGGGCGATATCACCTTCTCGCTGATCTATGCCTTCCACGAGCACTTCATGCTCGTCCTCTCACACGACGAGGTGGTGCACGGTAAAGGTTCGTTACTCAACAAGATGCCGGGCGATGTCTGGCAGAAGTTTGCAAACCTGAGGATGTTCTATGCCTGGATGTACGCGCATCCCGGCAAGAAACTGCTCTTCATGGGCGGAGAATTCGGCCAGTGGCGCGAGTGGAATCATAGTCAGTCACTCGATTGGCACCTCAATGACTGGCCTGAGCACGACGGCCTCAAACGGCTCGTCCAGCATCTCAATCATCTCTACCGGCACGAACCCGCACTCTTCGAACTCGACGACTCATATGAGGGCTTCGAGTGGATCGATTTCCACGATTCGGACAATTCGGTTGTCGCATTCATGCGTAAGGCTCGAAACGGCGATATGATTGCATTTGTGATCAACGCCACTCCGATGGTCCGAGAGAATTACCGCATCGGGGTGAGTGGCGATGGCTTCTACGAGGAAGTCCTTAATACTGATGCGCAAACTTACGGAGGGTCGAATGTTGGGAATTACGGAGGCGCCTGGGCAGAACCGATCGCCTGGCAGGGCAAGTCCCACTCATTGATTCTCCGTCTGCCTCCGCTTGCCGTTGTCGGCCTCAAGCGCCGAGCGGAAGCAAAAAACTTCCCTGAAGCGCAAAAAGCGTAAAGAATGGTTTGCCGCATCGCACAACTCTCGTATGTTGCGGCCACTTCAAGTAGCTCCCCGCACATGAAAACCTCCCACAAAACGAACGCGTTCACGCTCATTGAACTGCTCGTGGTGATTTCCATCATCGCGATTCTGGCAAGTATTGCCATTCCGGTGTTCGGCACCGCGACGCAACGGGCCAACCAGAACAAAGCACTTCAGCAAAGCAAAGGCATCTACTACGGCCTGAAGATGTTTGCTGGTGACCATGATGGCGCATTCCCGTCCAAGAAGGACGAAGACGAAGGTAACGGCACGGCAGGCTCTCTTCAGGACGCTAACGATGCGTTTGCCAACCTGATTCCTGCTTACATCCAGGGTGAGAAGCCCTTTGGCGTTGCCGACTCCCGTTGGTGCAAAGACGCCACAGGCGCCCGCAGAGGCCCGGATGACGACGTCAGCAGCCGTAACAAGGTGCTCGAGCGCGGTGAAAACCACTTCGCTTATGTCACTGGCCTGAGCGACACTTCGAATGCCAACTGGCCGATTCTCGCCGATGGTTTTGCCCAGGGCAGTGAGGCTGATCCTAAGTACTCGAAGAAAGACAACGATTACGGCGCCGTTTGGAAGGGCGAGCGTGCAATCGTCGTACGTTGCGATGGCAGCGCCACGATCGAAAATGTCAACCGGACCAGCCTCCGCGTAACTCGCAAGGGTCAGGGTAACAAGAATCTCTTCAAGGAAGAAAACAGCGATCAGGATCCTTGGCTCGTTGGTTGCCGGGTTCTGAATCCCCGCGGCTAATCGCTTAGCTTAGCTTAACACTTCGACGCAGGCTCCGGTTTCCGGAGCCTGCGTTTTTTTTGTCGAGGCCTCTGTTACGACCTTCATACGAAGGTCGTGCCTCCACCCTAGCAGACGTGGAAGGAGCCGAAATGGAGGGCGGTAGTTGTCGATGCTCCCCAAAGCGGAGCGGCCTTCTCTTACTGAACTTTCCGGACTTCCGACTCCACAGTTCCGTCCATGAAGCGCGTCATGAGTTTCCCTCCGGCTTCGATCTCTTTCACAGACTTCAGCAATTCTCCATTCGCACCCGTGGTGATCGTATAGCCGCGCTCCAGAGTGGCTTGAGGGGACAGTAGCCGGAGAAGGTCTGTGAGACGTTGGAGTTGCTGCTGCTGCTCACCGAGCCGTTGTTTCAGGATAAACCGGAGCTGGAACTCGTGCTGGGTGATCTCGTGTCGGCGGAGGGCGATCAGTTGGTCCGGGCGATGTTGGCGCAATGCCGACAGGAGATCAGCGATCTGCTGGCGGGCGGTTGACATCCGATCACGCGCGGCCCGAGTTAAAGAATCTCCTGCAAAATCGAGACGCTGGGCGGCTTCGTTAAGGCGATTTCGTGGTTCACGGAAGAGAGCGCTTCGGGCAAGGGATACCAGGCGTTGTTTTTGCCGCTCGAGATCGTTGATCAGGCAGCGTTGCATCTGGGCTGTCCGCTGCGAAAGGCGGCGCAGGAGTTCTGCCGTATCGGGCGCGACCAACTCCGCGGCGGCACTCGGTGTGGGTGCACGTAGGTCCGCAACAAAGTCTGAGATGGTGAAGTCGATTTCGTGCCCAACCGCGGACACAACCGGGATTTCGGAAGCAGCGATCGCACGGGCGACGATCTCCTCGTTGAATTCCCACAGATCCTCCGCGCTTCCACCTCCGCGGGCGACAACGATGATGTCCACCGCCTTCAAACCGTCTTCCTCGAACCGGTTCAACTCCTCGACTGCCGCGGCGATTTCCTCGGCGGCACCATCGCCCTGCACGCGAACGGGGCTGATCACCAGGCGCAGCCATGGCGCACGCCGGGCGAGGATATTGAGCATATCACGCAGGGCGGCTCCTGTTGGGGACGTCACGATGCCGATCGCAGTCGGGAACGGCGGTAACGGACGTTTTCGCTCGGAATCAAAGAGTCCTTCAGCCTCCAGCTTCCTCTTCAGCGCCTCGAACTTTGCCTGTAGCAACCCCGCGCCACCGGCCTGGATCTGCTGCACATTCAGCTGATACTGCCCGCGGGCCTCGTAAACCGTGAGCATTCCCCTCGCCTGCACGCACATACCATCCGCGAGCGGCACCTCTTTGCGCCACATGCCCGGACGGGCAAACATCACACAGGAGAGCTGGCTGTTCTCATCCTTGAGCGTGAAGTACTGATGACCGGAAGCCTGCTTCCGGTAGTTGCTCACCTCTCCCTCGACCCAGATCTGGCCGATGCTCTGCTCGAGCACGGCCCGAACGGATTTCGTAACCTGCGAAACCGAAAGGATGCGCGGTTCTGGGCGCTCCTCCCTGACGCCAGCGTGCAGATCGAGCGAATCGAAATCGGAGTCAAAGCTCATTACGGCAGCCTCGCCCCACGGGCGGCTTCGAGCAATGAATACCATTCCTCCCGGGACAACTCGATCTCCGCAGCCTGTACCGATTCCCGGATTCGCTCGGGCTTTGTAGAACCGACGATCGGGACAATTCCAGCCGGATGCCTGAGCAGCCATCCGAGGGCGATCGTCGAGCGGTTCACGCCGTGATGCTTTGCGACATAATCCAGCGCATTGCCAATGGGAAGCCCGCTATCCTCCTGTCCCACCATTAATTGACCTCCTCCGAGAGGGCTCCATGCCACCGGTGTGATCCTCTCGCTCTGACACTGGTCCAGTGTTCCGTCTTCAAAAGAGTCGAGCCGTAGCAGACTGATCTCCACCTGCTGCACAATCAGCGGGCGGTCGCAGGCTTTCTGGAGTGCAGCCACTTGCGACGGCTTGAAATTACTGACACCAAACTCCCGAACCTTCCCCTGCTCCCGCAACCGGGTAAACGCTTCCGCAACTTCGCTCCAATCCGCCAGCCAATCGGGGCGGTGCAGTTGGTAAATATCGATCGTCTCCACCCCGAGTCGTCGCAGCGACTGTTCGCAAGACCAGATGATGTGCTCCGCCGAAAAGTCGTACCGGTACGGCGTTCCCTCCGGCCGGTCCGCGAGCCGAATCCCGCATTTATCGGCGATCACGATCCGCTCGCGCATTCCAGAAACCTCCCGGAGCACCTCACCGAAAATCTCCTCGGCAACACCCTCGCAATAAACATCCGCATGATCAAACAGCGTATAACCCGCCTCGTAAGCGGCGATTACTGCTTTCTTCCCCGCTGCGCGTCCTGTGGGCTGCACTTCGCCTGGGGCCGAAGTTCCAGCCAATCTCCAGCATCCATATGCGAGGACGCTGGAAGTGAGAGAGCTTTGCCCGATCGGAATGGTTCTCATTGCGGGCGCATCTCAGCAGCCCGATAAGCGCGCGCCAACAGGGAAACAGGGTGGACTACCTCAATTTGTTTCCCGGAATCGCGGATTCCTGCCTGCAGCTGCACCGTGCATCCCGGGTTCGCCGAAGCAACGATCGGCGCCGGCGTTTTGTCGATGTTGTTCAGCTTCCGCACGAGCAGCTTCGCCGACATCTCCGGCTGGGTGATGTTGTAGATGCCTGCGCTCCCGCAACACCAGGTGGACTCTGGCAGTTCCACGATCTTCAATCCTGGAACCAGCTTCAGGATTTCCCGCGGCTGACGCGTAATCTTCTGTCCATGGCAAAGGTGACACGCCTCGTGATAGGTCACCGTCAGCGGCTCGGCGTCGGTCGCCTTCGGCGCCACCGGACCGATCTCCATCAACCACTCGTGGATGTCGCGCAGCTTCGCCGACCATTGCTTCGCCCGCTCTGCATATTTCGGATCGGCTTCGAGCAAACGGTGATAGTTCTTCAAGTGTGTGCCACAACCGGCAGCGTTCGTGATGATCGCATCGATCGATGAAAGCGGACCGGCAGCCCGCTCCATATCATCGATATTTCGCCGCGCCATCTCGCGGGAAAGTTCCAATTCTCCGTTGTGCGCGTGAAGCGAACCACAGCAGTGCTGAGCACGCGGTGTAATGACCTCGCAACCATTGGCAAGGAGAACATCCACGGTGTCCCGGTTTACATGTGAAAGCACGATGTCTTGCACGCACCCGGTCAACACTCCGACGCGAAAACGACGGTCTGTACGTGGCGCCTCCACGCATTCGATCAATTCATCCGAGAAATGCTCCTCCGCCCGCGGAGTCAGCGGCTCCAGGTCACGCAACCGCTTGGGAAGCAACTTCAGCACGCCCGAGCGTCGCACCAGCGCCTCCACTCCGGAAGCCTGATACCACCTGAGCATTCGCCCCACGGCACGCAATACGTGCGGATGAGTAAACATCCAGCGCAGCGTCACGGAACGTACGACATCACGCTGCGGATTTGCCAGTACACGCCCGCGCTCGATATCCGCCCGCCCCTCCTCAAACATCGTCCCATAACTCACCCCGGCCGGACATGCTGTCTCACAGGCCAGGCAGCCCAGGCAAAAATAGAGTTCCTTCCCGAACTCCTCCGTTACCTCCAGATTCCCATCCGCGATGCTCCGCATCAGGGCAATGCGCCCACGCGGGCTGTTCCGCTCGAGTTTGGTTGCATCGTACGTCGGGCACGTCGGCAGGCACATTCCACAGTGGATGCACTGTTGGAGCACCGAATAATCGAGGTGCGGCAGGTAATAAGGCTTGGCGGTGCGTTGGGTGGTCTCCGGCATACTCAACGAATGGCTACTCGTAATTCGCGTTTCACTTCCGCCGGCAGCTTGGTCCAGTGAAGGCCGCGCAATGCTGCCTCCATCGCATAAAGCAGATTGAGCGACGGCTTCGCGCCTTCCACAGTCTCGCGGACGCGCAGGAAGGCTTCGATCGAGCCGAGGCGCTCCAGATCGCTGCGTGTGGAGATTCCCACCGC
This sequence comes from uncultured Verrucomicrobiales bacterium, assembly GCA_966251085.1. Lineage (GTDB taxonomy): Bacteria > Verrucomicrobiota > Verrucomicrobiia > Chthoniobacterales > Chthoniobacteraceae > CBINJX01. Next base: position 608 of record CBINJX010000096.1, on the reverse strand, counting down.
TGAAAGCCATTGCCGACTCACGGGGCCGAGATTCTTCAGCTCATCGACGGGCGTATCAGGCAGCATTGACATCGAAGATCTTTCCCGGGTTCAAAATGCCCTGTGGATCCAACGTGCGCTTGAGCTGTCGCATCAGTTGCAGACTCGCATCCCCGATTGCCGACGGCAGGAACTCCTTCTTCGCGATCCCCACCCCATGCTCGCCCGTGATCGTTCCGCCGAGCTTGATCGCGAAATCAAAGATCTCCCGCATCGCTTTCTCCACCCGCTCCATCTCCTCGTGGTTCTTCTCGTCGGTGAGGAAAGTCGGATGCAGGTTGCCGTCGCCCATATGACCAAAAGTACCGATCCGCAGGTTATAGCGGGAACCGACATCCTGGATGAAGTTGATCATCTTCGTCAGCTCACTACGCGGAACAGTCGCGTCCTCCAGGATAGTTGTCGGCGATACACGCGCCAGAGCTGAAAAGGCGGCCCGGCGTGCGGTCGCCAGGCGCAACGATTCATCGTGAGTAGCCGCGACTGCCACACTCACGGCACCGCACCGGCGCGCGATCTCTTCCATCTGCGCCGCCTCCTCGTCCACAACGGCCGCATGTCCATCGGTC
>CBINJX010000095.1:0-9879 GCA_966251085.1 uncultured Verrucomicrobiales bacterium | reverse complement strand
ACCCCAATGACCACAAGACCGTCGAGCACCTTGCCCGTGACCAGCGCAAGCACTGCCGCAGCGAGAAGAACATGGATCAGTGGATTGTTGATCTGCCGCCAGAGCAGCTTCCAACGACTCTCAGCCGCGGCGCGGTGAATCTGGTTGGGACCGTATTCCTTCTGCCTCCGAGCCACTTCCTCCAGTGTGAGACCATCGGTATTTACCTCCCAATGCTGCAGCGCCTCATCGGAAGTAGCCTGATGCCACACCAGCGCCCCGGGAGCGGAGGAGGTTTCAGTCTGCGCGCGGCGCGCTTCTTTGCGCGAAGGACTCATGGGCGACGTGGGTGCATGCATGCAGGAATCGCGTTCTCAGCTGTGTTCAGTTTTATTAGCGCTACTCTTCTTTGCGCCAACTCTGCGGAGATGGACGGCGGCAAGCAAAGGTGGATGCGCTGTAGTTCGGACAATCCTAATATCGTACGCACCCTCGCCAGGCGCGTGAATGAGGTGAAGAAAGTGCTCAGTGCTGAAAACGTAAATAGTTGAGGGTTGAGGGTTGAGAGCCACGCACCGGCGGTTCCAAACGTCACAACGTGCTGCACCGGAATTGAGCACTGAGCACTTTCTCCCCGTCTTCACGCGCCCCGCTCGTTGGTTGCTCTCAACCCTCGACTAACCTGCCGATACGTCCTCCGCGCTGACGGGTGCGATTTGTAGGAGGGAGCGCAACCCTCTCCTCTCCGCTTATGAAAAAGCCCGGAAAGAAAAAGCAATGGATCAGGCCTGGGATCAAAGAGGTGCCGATCTTTTTTGAATGCACGTGTTACGCGGGTGCTATCTGAGGTCCCCATCCCGCAGCCACAGCTAGATCGCGGGAGGTTTTCCTATTCGCGTTCGACTCCTCGGAACCGCGGCCGGTGGCGGATTGCCGCAGTGGAATTGTGATTGCCTGAACTGCCATGCGGCGCGGGCCGGCTTGCTGCCGACTCGCACTCAGTCGTGCGTCGCGGTCACGGCAGATGGTGATCAGTGGTTCTTAGTCAACGCTTCGCCGGATCTACGCGCCCAGATTGAGGCGTTTCCCGCGCTGCACCCGCGCCCCGGCTCTCCTCGCAACAGTCCGATCGCGGGAGTATTGGTCACCAACGCCGATCTCGATCACGTGCTCGGTCTCCCGCTTCTGAGGGAAGGGGGCAAGCTGCATGTTTATGCACCTCCGGCGGTTCGGAGCATCTTAACGGAATACCTGAGAATGGATGCGGTGTTCGCCGCGTTCAATGGCATCCAGTGGCACGATGCACCTACGACTCCCGCCCCCCTTCTGACCCAGGATGGCTTGGAAACGGAGTTGACCGTCCGAGCAATCCCGCTGCCCAGTGATCCACCGCGGTTTGCCGGACGTGCCGCGCTGCCAAACGAGGTACATGCTGTCGCCTACGAGATTACCGACACACGGACCGAAGCACGCCTGCTGGTCGCGCCAGATGTCGGGGAGATCACTGCGGACCTGGAGGATGCACTTCTCCGGGCCGACGCAGTGCTCTTCGACGGTACATTCTGGTCGGACGACGAACTGCGATCCATCAACCCTGACGCCCGCACCTCACTTGAAATGGGGCATCTGCCGATCCTGACCGGGAGTCTGCGCCTGCTCGCCTCACTTCCAGCCGAGCACAAGTTTTACACTCACATCAACAACACCAACCCAATCCTTAACGATACCTCGCCAGAGCGGATGGCCGTCGAGCAGTCCGGCATTGTGATCAGCGAGGACGGAATGGATTTCCAACTATGAGCACTCACGAGCCTTGGGATCGCGAGACCTTTGTAGAGAAGCTCCGCGAGATCGGCGCAAAGGCCTATCACGACAAGCATCCGTTTCACCTCGCGATGAATGCGGGCGAGCTCTCCCGGGAGGCCATACGAGGATGGGTAGCTAATCGCTATTACTATCAGCGCTGCATCCCGCAGAAAGATGCCGCGATCGTTTCAAACTGCCCGCTCCGCGAAGTGCGTCGGTCCTGGCTGCACCGAATCGTCGATCACGACGGCACCGAGGGAGCGGAGGGTGGAATCGAAGCATGGCTGCGCCTGGGCGAAGCCTGCGACCTTCGGCGCGAGGAACTGCTCGATGAACGCCACGTGGCTCCGGGGGTGCGTTTCGCCGTGGATGCGTATGTCAACTTCGCCCGGACTCAACCGTGGCCGATCGCAGTTGCTTCATCGCTCACGGAACTTTTCGCCCCCGATCTCATGGCCACTCGATTGGCCGCGTTTGAGAAACATTACACGTGGGTGCAGCCGTGGGGATTTGACTATTTCAAGCGTCGCCTCACCCAGGCACGTCGCGATTCCGACGAGGGGCTGGCACTCACGCTGGAACACTGCCAAAGCCGCGAATCGCAGGAAGCAGCAGTCCGCGCTCTCGCATTCAAGTGCGACATTCTCTGGGCTGTGCTCGATGCGATTCTCTGGCGGTACGCGCCACCGGGAAAGGTGGCTGAAGTATGAACACGGTGACTCCAGAATCTCGCCCGATGCTCGCGCCTCGGGTACGCCTGCAAACCGACCCGGCGAGCGGTGAACCAGTACTCCTCTATCCAGAAGGGATCCTCGTGCTCAACGAAACCGCTCACGAGATCGTCTCGCGCTGCAATGGTGCGGATACCGTCAGCATGATCACCGACGCGCTTGCCGCAGAGTATGAGGCTGACCCGGAGGAGTTGAGCAAAGATGTCGTGGATTGCCTGCAGCAACTGGCGCAGCGCAACTTCATCATTCCCGCGTCGTGATCGTGAATCACCACCGTCCCTACGCCCTTCTCGCCGAGGTGACGTACCGGTGTCCGCTGCATTGTCCCTACTGCTCAAATCCTGCGCAGTATCCAAATGGCGAGGAACTGACGACCGGCGAATGGCGTCGCGTGATTCAGGAAGCCGCGGCACTCGGGGTATTGCATGTCGGTTTCTCCGGCGGTGAGCCTCTGGCCCGGCGTGATCTGGCCGATTTGATTGTCACCGCACGCGAGGCTGGGATTTACACCAATTTACTCACGAGTGGACTGGGACTGGATTCACACCGTGCAGCGGAGCTTCGCGATGCCGGACTGGATTCTCTGCAGCTGAGCTTCCAAGCGCATGATGCCGAACTTGCGGACGCCATCGCCGGAGTCCGGGCTCATCACCGAAAGCTGGAAGCAGCACGAATCACACGCGAGGCTGGTCTGGCGCTGAGCATGAACGTGGTGCTTCATCGTGCAAATATCGGGCATCTTGCGGAAATCATCGCACTCGCGGAGTCACTCGGAGCGGAGCGTCTGGAACTGGCAAATGTGCAGTATTACGGCTGGGGTTTTCTCAACCGGGATCAACTCCTCCCCACTCGAGAACAGGTCAACGAAGCACTGGCAGCAGCCTCAGCGGCAAAGCAACGCCTTGCGGGACGAATGGATCTCTTCTACGTGCTGCCGGATTATTACTCCGACCGTCCGAAGCCGTGCATGCAGGGTTGGGGAAGACGATATATCACCGTGAATCCGGTCGGCGAGATCCTCCCCTGCCCCACTGCTTCCACCATCCCGGGCCTACGCTTTGAGAATGTGCGGGAGCAGTCGTTAGCATGGGCATGGAGAGATTCGGAAAGCTTCAACCGTTTCCGCGGAACCGAGTGGATGCCCGAGCCGTGCCGCTCGTGTCCGCAGCACGAGATCGATTTCGGCGGCTGCCGCTGCCAGGCCGCCCTGCTCACAGGCGATCCCACACGGGCAGACCCCGTATGCACTATCTCGCCCGACCGACCGCGCGTTGATGCGATCCTAAGCGGACAACCCGCCACACCTCCCGTCTGGATCCCCCGGCAGAATCCGGTGCGGTCGGCGTAAACCACCACTCTTTCACTCTCCACCTGGACTCGGAGCAAGGATGCTCCGGTCACCCGCAGCCAGGATGGCTGACGCTACACCGCTTCTTTGCAGCTTGCGCGTTTGCAATCCCGGGCGGAAACATGGCGCGCATGAACCGTCGTCAGTTCCTCCAGACGAGTGCCGCCGCTCTGGCTGCCTCCATTCTTCCCTCCTACGCTGTCGATTTCGCTGATACCCGCAAACGTGTGGGCCTGATCGGCTGCGGTTGGTACGGCAAATGTGATCTCCTCCGCCTCCTCCAAGTCGCCCCTGTGGAGGTGGTCTCCCTGTGTGACGTGGACAAGAAGATGCTCGCCGATGCCGCCGAGCAGGTTGCCTCCCGTCAGGTTTCCAAGAAGCAGCCGCGCACCTATGGCGACTACCGCGAGATGCTGAAGGAGAAGGATCTCGATATCGTCCTCATCGCCACTCCCGACCACTGGCATGCGCTGCCGATGATCGAGGCGGTGAAAGCTGGCGCCGATGTCTATGTGCAGAAGCCGACCGGCGTCGATGTGGTCGAGAGCGTCGCCATGCTCGCCGCTGCGCGGAAATACAACCGTGTGGTGCAGGTCGGCACCCAGCGCCGCAGCACTCCTCACCTGATCGAGGCCCGTGATCAGATCATCAAGGAAGGCAAGCTCGGCAAAGTCGGCCTCGTCGAGATCTGCTGCTATTACCACATGCGCGCGAAGGAGAATCCAGCGGACACCACCCCGCCGGAGCACTTCGACTACGAGATGTGGACCGGTCCGGCGCCGATGCGTCCCTACAACCCGCTCATCCATCCGCGGAAGTGGCGCGCGTTCATGGAATACGGCAACGGCATCATGGGCGACATGTGCGTGCACATGCTCGACATGACCCGCTGGATGCTCGATCTCGGGTGGCCACAGCGCATCAGTTCCACTGGCGGCATTCTCATCGACAAGGACAGCAAGGCGAATATCAGCGATACGCAAAACGCCACATTCGACTTCGGCGACGTGAAAGTCATCTGGACCCACCGCGCGTGGGGTGATGCGCCTGATGCCAAGTATCCGTGGGCCGCGACCTTCTACGGCGACAAGGGCACGCTGAAGGCGAGCGTCCAGAGCTACGACTTCATCCCGCGCGGCCGCGGTCAGCCGATCCACAAGGATGTTGTCATGGAACTGGAGCAGTACCCTGAGGACAAAACGGAGAAGGACCTCGAGAAACACGTCGCTCCCGCGATTCGCGTTCACATGAAGGATTTCCTTAACTCGGTTGCCCAGCGGTCGCGTCCTGTGGCGGACATCGAGCAGGGCCACATCTCCTCCTCCTCGTGCGTCCTCGCAAACCTCTCCATGCAACTCGGCCGCACGCTCACCTGGGATCCTGAGAAGAACCTCGTGGTCGGCGACGACGAGGCCAACAAGCTCCTCCGCCGTCCCTACCGCGCCCCGTGGGTGCATCCGGAGCCGGAGACAGTTTAGGTTGAGGGTTGAGGGTTGAGGGCCGTGGGATGGCGGCCCGGAAAGTTTTTCTGCGAACCCAGCCCCGTATTGAGGGGCTGGGTGGCAATCATGGGAGCGAAGCCTCTGGAGGAATCAGTAAGGCCGCATCTGCTCCGATGAACTAAACTTCATACCCGAGCAGTTCGAAGTCCTTCGCATATAGCCGTGCGACCCGGCGTTTCTGCCGCTTTGTCAGTGTTCTTTCTGCATCCTCCGGGCGAGTGTTTTTCGTCCGATTCAGGTGCGCAACATTGAGCTTGGCGCCCGTCCGAGCCTCCACCAGGGCAAGATCCTGCGAAAAGCGTTCGATTCGCCCGATGAAATCGACCCGCAATTTCCCGTCGCGAATCAGAAACGCCGACTGGGGAAGCAAATGGGAATCGAGCAGGTGCTCGGGCGTGCTCTCCACCTTGTCGAGCACCGCATCCAAGGTCATTCCAGGGGTATACCCCAGCTCGCGAAACTTGCGTACAGGCCCGTTCCCGTCTTTGCCCACGATCTTGCTCCAATAAAAGGAAACGAACCGCGCATAGGGTTCTCGAACAAACGTAAAGCGGAAGAAATCCAGCAACTCGGGCGCGTCGTTACTGATCACATCGCTCAGCTCTGGCCGGATATGAACCCTGAGGTTTCCGGACTCCTTCTCCTTGGCCAGCTCCGGACGATTGAGAAGGCACAATGAGGTTTTGATCGAGGTGCACGCCACCTTGGGCATCTGCAAATAAGCGAGCCGGTACCGCCGTGCTAAGAAGAAGAGCACAGGAGCGTGATAGGACTGCGGTGAACTCTCGCAAAAGCCAACATTGCGCCTCAGCGAACTGAAGATCGAAAGCCTCTCGGCAAGAACTCGACTGGCAAACCGCGGGACTTGCGGGAGCAATGGACAGAGCGAGGACGTTGTTGAGCGGATTTTTTTTACAGTTTCGGTGATCGGCAGGGGCATGTCTCCGTACCAAACGACGACACCCCGATGAAGTCGCGTTACAATGACGCAAGCCTTCTCTGAAAGTTAATAGCTGAGAGTATCGAGTTGAGAGCCGCGTACCGGCAGATCCGAGTGGTAGAAATAGCGGAGTCCGAACTGATTGCTGGCTCACTGATTACTTTCTACACATCCTTCACGCGCCCCGCTCGTCGGTTGCTCTCAAATCCAGCTCTGCTCAAGAACGGAAGCGCGCAACCGCATCTTCAGACGAGCAGCTTCCCGCGTCTCCCTGCCCTCCCGTTATCCCCGGCTACTCACAGATGTGATGCACCGACAACTCCTTCGTCTCCGGATCGAATTCCATGCTGGCGCAGACGTCACCCGAATCGGCGAAACGCAACTCGAAATGCGAGCCACCATCCCGCAGCCCCACCCCGGACAATTTAAATCCAAACCGCGCCACCTTCGCCGCCTCCAGTGCGAGCACTGCCTGACGGAATCGCTCAGGTGGAATCTGTCCCGCAGATAACCATGTGGCCATCTCGCGGAGTTCCCCTGCGATTTCGTTGCAAAGCTCTACTGGATCCCCTTTGGCATTCATTATTTATAAATTCGCTGCAAATGGCTGCGCTGGTTTGCTGTTCAGCAATGTCCCAAGTCGGGCCAGTGTTGCGCTGGGCTCTCCACTGTGAGACAAGCGGCAATGCGAACGAGCCGTTGGTTCCCCCTTGCCCTGGCCGCTGTGATTCTTTGCTCGCACTCCGCCACGGCGGACGCCCCGCTTTCCCTGGCTGCATTTTTCGATGGCGATCGCCTGCGTGAAACGCTCCTGAAAAAGTCTCCCGGCAACGAAGCCTCCGTTCGTCGGCTGGACCGCACCCTGGGAGAGACCTCACGTTTTGTGAAGGCGGAGGTGATCGCAGTGCAGCACAACGGCGTGCTCGTCTCGCTCAAGTCCTACAGCAGCACCGAACTGCGGCAGGATTCCCCGATGCCGCTCGACCAGCCGTTCTTCATCTACGGCGTCCCCTCCGGCCTCACGAATGGCTCACCATGGGAAGGCCGCGTCTATCCTGCGGGCCGGTTTCAGTATCAGGCGGCAGATAAAAGCGAACAGACGGTCAATGCTCTGGCGGTTTCCAAGGAGTGGGCGCTGCGGGCGATGGAGAGTGCGGGACAGTGAGCGTAAGATTCATCACTCACGGCATCGCATAGCGACGGACCATCCTCGTTGCGAAATCGGTGATCCACAGTTCGCGTCCTTCGCGTGTCAGGAACACGCCGAGTCCGGTCCCGTCACCGGGTGGGGTGAAGCTGCGGGTCAGAGTTCCGCGCCGGTCGTAAACATCCAGCCGCTCCCCAGTGCGTTCGAGATTCCTCAGCACGACATGCCGGCCATTGTAGCCTGCAGTGATCGGCAGGCCCGGCGGAATCTGGAAGGTGTGAACGGGTGTTCCATCCTTCGCGTAGAGAGCAATTGCAGCACGGCTGCCCAGCTCGTGACTGGAACCCGAAAGAATCGCAAACGAACCGTCACTCGCAATGGTGGCATTCGCTGCATAATCAATCCAATGGCGATCGGAGCGGCGCTCGATTCTGGTGAGGATCTCGCCTTCCGGATTCACCACGAGGGCGGACTGATACTGCAGCACGAGGAAGTTGCCCGTTCCGGTTTGTGCATGCCATGTCTGCCGGCTGCCGCGGAGCTGGAACTCCCGGAAGCCCTCGCGCGTGCCATCGGGCTTGAAGTAGAGGTACCGGGCAGGGTTGGAGAATCGATCCTCCCGGAGGTACACGCCGCCATCGTCCGTCACCGTGATTTCCGGATTGTGCAGTCTTTTGGAGAAATCCTCCGGGTCGGGCCTGCAAATGCGGAGTCTGCGCCCTCTGGAGTTGAAGACGTGCACTGCGCCCGTCCTTTCATCGACCGCATAGAGCCGGCCGTGACGGTCACCGGTCACAGCGGAGATCTCCTCCAGGGTGTCGTTATCGGGTAGGGAGCCGACTACCTTGTCCACAATACCGTTCTCATCCAGACGCAGGAGCGCATACGAGTCCGTGGTCCAGAGATGCCCATCGGGCGCGATGCGGATGCGATCAGCATCCACCTGCCGGCCATCCGGATACCGCGGCCGAAGTGCTGCACGCACAGTCCCGTCGGCATTCATGCGGACAAACCGCTCCGCGCCATCAAAGTCGTACACGATGAAACCACCCTCCAGATCGGGCATGATCTCTGTGGGATAATTCGGCTCCCTTCCCCAGGCTTTCTTCAGATCCACCGTGCGCTGGTACGCCCCAGCGAGATCGAAGAGTTGAACCGTCTTCTGGATGTTATCGAGCACGGCGATTTCCCCGCCTCGTAGAACCGTAAGATCCTCCGGGCTCAGGAATTCGGAGTCATCACCACCGTACCCCGCTTTTCCTCGTTTCCAAAGTTGCCGACCCGAAGCATCGAAGGCGTGCACCTCATCAGCGGACGAGAACTCGAAGCGCCGCTTCCCAAGCGCAACGAAGCCGCCCTCGCCAGTTCCCACCACCGTGCTGATATCCGGGCAATCCAGCACGACGGGATCGCTGCTCAATGTTTTCGTCTCCGCATCAAACCACCAGGCCCGGGACGGCTCCTTGCCCATCGTATCGGAGACAGTGATCACCCATCGGTGGTTCCCTGCAAATGCCAGACGCGCTTTCTCGTTTCGCTTCTTGTCCGGCGCCGCAGGCAGATGCACTTCGTGCACGAGTTCCCCCTCCGGATCCAAGAGAACAAACCGGTAACTGTTTTTCGCCTTGTCCCAGCGCATCATTCCGAAGCGCCCCTCGGAATCGATTTCGAAACCTCCAGAACCCAGGATCGGCCTTCCTTCCCCTTTGGTTTCCAGTTTGAATCTGCCCAGCAGCTTCAGCGGTCTCTCCCTGGTACGCGCCGCCAATTGAGCCACCGGAGGCACCTTGTACGGCTCACGCCCGGCCTCCTCGATGCGCCATCCCTCCTTTGCGGCTCCGTCCTGTTGCACCTGAAACTTCACCCGCTGCGATTCGGCCGCGAACCAGAGATCGAAGCGGCCGTTTCGCGCGACATCGAGTATCGCCCCCTGCTCCTCCAGAGCTGCTTCGATATTCCGCGCAGTATCGTTATCGTCACCAGCCGCGTAATCTGCCGGCAAAGCGTGGGACCAAACCATCCGGCCCTCCTGATTGATCAGCATGAAGAGCGAGCCGGATTGATCGTTCTCCCCATAAAGGCGCGCGTGTAGCAGGTTGAGCGGCGTCCCCGGCAGTGGTTTCGCGTTTTCGATGTAGCTTACCGCGTTCGGATACCGTGCTGTCCCTTGCAAAGGAAACCGCCGCAAAGCCGTTCCATCCGAGATGCGGTACGTCCACCACGTCTCCTGCAAGGAGGAGATAGCGCGGATGATGACCAGATCCGTCTCCTCATGCAAAAGCATCCCCTTCACCAGCGGCTCAGGAGACGTGTGCAAAATACCGCTGTGCTCTCGGCTGGTAACCTGGTTGAGGCGCACACTTCCGCGCGGATCGAGAATGACGATGTGCAGATTCCCGTACCCGGCATCAGGACCTCCTTCCTTG
>CBINJX010000094.1:0-9909 GCA_966251085.1 uncultured Verrucomicrobiales bacterium | reverse complement strand
GGGCCACTTTCGAACGTATGGCTGAGGGGCTCGTGGTCCCGTCCGCTCAGGCTCCGGGAGGAGTGAATGTGGTCTATTTTCCCTGCCACCGGCGGGAGGAGAGTACGCTCATCACTTATGGGGAAGAAGACATCCCGCACATGCACGGTCTTTGAAAGTGCAGATCTGCATGCGGATTTGCTGGACGCTTCGAATAACTAGTCGATAGTTATTTAATTATGGCTGAAGCAGTGAAAGAGATGCCAATGGCTGTTGCTCCAAATTTGGAGGTTGTCGGCACCACCTCAACGGAGGGACACGTTCCTGCTGGTGCTTTTCCCGGTACAGCGATTGAAGGCGGGATTGAGGAGATTGTGGTGTCCACGAACTCCGTCGAGACAGGTCTCACGGCTGGGGGCGTTGCTTCAGAAGAGGTAACGGTGATTTCTCTCGATGTCCCCGGGACTCCTTTCAGGAAAGTTACTCGTGGACCTCTGATAGCTAGAATGAGACCGCAACTCTCAGATGCGGACTCGGCGGAAGAATTGGAGAAGTCTTTGTCCAACCGACTGGTGTCGGAAGTCTCCAACACTGCGCCTGACGTCAAGGCGCTCTGTGATACGTACGGTCTGAAGCGGGAGGAACTTGGCCGGTTAACGGGCTTCTCCCTGCGCGCCTTGGCCGAGTGGTCTGCTGGCAAACTTCCGAGCCAACCAGCCAAGCGCCGCTTGCAGGAGATCCGGCGGTTGCTGGACGCGTTGGCGGAAATTGTAAAGACGAGCGCGATTCCCGATTGGCTCCACAAGCCCAATCCCGCCTTTGATCAGATGACACCGCTTCAGGTCATTGAAGTCGGCGAGATCGACCGCCTCTGGGAGATGGTGCACGACCTACGCTCTGGCCAGCCGGAGTAAGGAACCTTTCGCAGGATGAATAGCGGGCAATTACATGAACCAGAGGAAGACTTCCCCATAAATGGTTCAGCCTCAGGAGAGCAGGCTATTCCTTCAAATGAGTTTGAACCGCTCTGCCAAGATGTGGACGAAGACAAGTTGAGGAAGCTGTGGGACAAGGGGCGGATCGCTTGGCAGAATATCGGGAGTGCGACCGCCTGGGTGGAGGAGCTTCGGGGCAGCAGAGAGTGGAAGTGACACTGGTTTTCCTCGGAAACGATTATGCGCCGAGGTGTCGGTTGGGCGGGCGCGGGGGTGCATTGCAATCCGAGGTATCTGCACATCTTGTGGTCTGCCTGCTCTGAAAGCGAATAGTTGAGAGTGTCGAGTTGAGAGCCGTGCACAGGCAAGTCGGGATGATTGAGCGGTCGGGGACGACCGCCCTCCGGAGCGCCGCCGTCTCCGGCGTCTTGGACATTCTCCACGCCTTCACGCACCCGGTTCATTGATCGCTCTCAGCGAAAAGCACGGCCGCAGGATTGGCCTGAAAGGCCAACGGAAAATAGCCCAGGGCAAGCTACGCCTGCTCCCGCAGTCGCGGGAGCAGGCGTAGCGCCGCCCTGGGTAGAAGAGAAAAAGCGTTCGTGCCCTGAAGGGGCACAGGAGCTTTGGCATTCTCTGCGACGTTGGTGCCGTGTGCGACCGCTCCCGTCCCCCTTCAGGGGACATACCACATTTGCGGGCACCCAGGGCGGCGACCTGCCTTCGCTGTCGCGACGGCACGGTCTTGCCCTGGGCTATTTTCCTTTGGCCTTTCAGGCCAATACAGCCCCGCTGACGCGGGAAATGTGGACGTCCCAGTTCGCGATCCATCTGATGCCTGGCAGATCCTGACGTTTCCCGCCGTTCCTCTCGTCTGTATTGAATCAACCCGAGCCACTTCCAAAAGATTTGTCACAGCGCCACTAATCCGTTAGGTGCCCGGACGTGACCCCGTCGAACTTCCTGTTCCTGAAGCCGGAGTGGCCGGGCATTTTCGATGCCGCGTACCGGGCGGAGTCACTGGCGATGGCCGATGCACGCGCGGCGTGTTTCTACGCCCGGTGGACTCTGGAGCTGGCGATGCACTGGCTCTACAAACACGACAGCGCACTGCGGTTGCCGTATCAGGATAACCTCAGCGCGTTGATCCACGAGCCGACGTTCAAGGCGACAGCGGGAGAAGCGGTGTTCAGCAAGGCGCGGGTGATCCAGCGGCTCGGGAACGATGCGGTGCACAGCCCGAAACCGGTGCGGCAGTTCGATGCGCTCACTGCGGTGCGGGAGACATTCCATTTCTGCTTCTGGCTGGCGCGCACTTATGCCCGGGGCACGAAGCCAACCGACGGACTGGCTTTCAACCCGGACCTGATCCCGAAGTCGGAGCCGGTTCCGCCGCAAACGCTGGAGCAACTTCAGAAACTGGAGAGACAACTCCGCGAAAAAGACGAAAAGCTGGCCGAGTTGCTGGCGGATAAAACGACGCTCGATGAGGAACTGAAGCGTCTGCGCGCGGAGGTGGCGGAGGCGAAGAAGGCGAATGCCGCCCACCCGGATACTCACGATTACTCCGAGGCGGAGACGCGGGATTATTTCATCGATCTCCTGCTGAAGGAAGCGGGCTGGGCGCTGGATCAGAAGCGGGATCGCGAGTTTCCGGTGACGGGCATGCCGAACGGGAAAGGGGAGGGGTTTGTGGATTACGTGCTCTGGGGCGACGACGGCAAACCGCTCGCGCTCGTGGAGGCGAAACGCACGAAGAAGAGCGCGCAATTGGGGCAGCAGCAGGCGAAGCTGTATGCGGATTGCCTGGAGAAACAGTACGGTCAGCGGCCGGTGATCTTTTACAGCAACGGCTACGAGCATTGGCTCTGGGACGACGCCTTTTATCCGCCGCGTGAGGTGCAGGGTTTTTACAAGAAGGCGGAGCTGGAGCTGATGATTCAACGCCGCTCGACCCGGAAGAAACTCGCGGCGGCGGAGATCAATGAGAAGATCGTGGAGCGGTATTACCAGACGCGTGCGATCCGGCGGATCGGTGAGGCGTTTCAAAGGGACCACGATCGCAAGGCGCTGGTGGTGATGGCGACCGGTGCGGGCAAGACGCGGACGGTGATCGCGCTTTGCGATCTCCTCATGCGCTGCAACTGGGCGAAGCGGATCCTTTTCCTCGCGGATCGCGTGGCGCTGGTGAACCAGGCGGTGAAAGCGTTCAAGGAGCATCTGCCGGATTCCTCACCGGTAAACCTCGTGACGGAGAAGAATGCGCAGGGGCGGGTGTATGTCTCCACTTACCCGACGATGATGCGTCAGATCGACGAGGTGCACGATGGGCAGCGGCGGTTTGGTGTGGGCCACTTCGACCTGGTCATCATCGATGAAGCGCATCGTTCGGTGTACCAGAAGTACGGCGCGATCTTCGACTACTTCGACTCGCTGCTGGTCGGCCTCACCGCCACGCCGAAGGAGGAGGTGGATCGCGACACTTACCGGCTCTTTGACCTGGAGAAGGGAGTGCCGACCGATGCCTATACGCTGGAGGACGCAGTGAAGGACGGTTATCTCGTGCCGCCGAAGGCGGTGTCGGTGCCGCTCAAGTTCCAGCGCGAGGGAATCAAATATGATCAGCTCACCGAGGAGGAGAAGGAGCAGTGGGATGCCACCGAGTGGAGCGAGGACGGCGAGAAGCCGAACCGCGTGGAAGCGGAGGCGGTGAACAAATGGCTCTTCAACCAGGACACCGTGGACAAGGTTCTAGAGCATTTGATGACACGCGGGCAGCGCGTCGCCGGGGGCGATCAGCTCGGCAAGACGATCATCTTCGCCAAGAACCAGGATCACGCGGAATACATCGCGGAGCGGTTCGACGCGAACTACCCGCATCTCAAAGGCGAGTTTGCGCGGGTGATCCACTGCAACCTGCCTTACGCGCAGAGCCTGATCGACGCGTTCTCGAATCCGACCAAGACCCCGCACATCGCAATCTCGGTGGACATGCTCGATACCGGCATCGACGTGCCGGAGGTGGTGAATCTCGTCTTTTTCAAGCTGGTGCGCTCGAAGACGAAGTTCTGGCAGATGCTCGGCCGTGGCACGCGGCTCCGTCGGGAGCTGTTCGGGCCGGGGCAGGACAAGGAGTTCTTCTACGTTTTCGATTATTGCCAGAACCTCGAGTTCTTCAGTCAGAACCCGGAAACCACCGATGGTTCGCTGGGCGCTTCGCTCGGAAAACGCATCTTCACGGCGCGCGTGGAGCTGATCTCGGTGCTCGACCGTCAGCTCGAGGGTGAGGCCGCAGTGAAGGAAGGAACGGAGCCTGTGTCAGATCTGCGCCGGGACACCGCGGAGATGCTTCGAGCGGAAGTCTCGGCGATGAACGTGCACAACTTCATCGTGCGTCCGCGCCGGAGGCTCGTGGAAAAGTACGCGGGCGAAGAGGCGTGGCGGAGCCTGTCAGTGGAATCGCTCGGCGAGCTGACAAAGGAAGTGGCGGGGCTGCCCTCCGAGATGGAGAGCGAGGATGAGGAAGCGAAGCGGTTTGATCTGCTCATTCTCAAACTTCAGCTGACACAGCTCCGCTCCGAGTTGGGATTTGGAAGGTTGCGCGATCAGGTGAAAGCGATCGCCGCGTTGCTCGAAGAAAAGGCCACGCTGCCGGTGATCCAGCAGCAGTTGCAGCTCATCCAGGATCTTCAGACGGAGGAATGGTGGCTGGATGTCACCGTGCCGATGCTGGAGCAGGTGCGGAAGCGGCTGCGGCTCCTCGTGAAGCTGATCGAGAAACAGGAGCGCAAAGTGGTGTACACCGATTTCGAGGATCAGATGGGGACGGAGACCATATTCGAACTGCCGGGGTTCTCAACCGACAGCTATGAGCGGTTCCGGGCGAAGGCGCGGCAGTATCTGAAGGCGCACGAGGATCACTTGGCAATTCACAAGCTGCGCCTCAATGAACCGCTCACGCCGACCGATCTCTCGGAGTTGGAGCGGATGCTCTCGGAAAGCGGGATCGGGTCTCCGGAGGATGTGGAGAAAGCCAAGGCGGAGAGCGAAGGGCTTGGGCTTTTTGTGCGCTCGCTCATCGGGCTTGATCGCCGCGCCGCAAAGGATGCGCTTTCGGGGTTTCTCATCGGCGGAACGCTGGAGGCAAACCAGATCGAGTTCCTCGACGAGATCGTCAATCACCTGACCGAGCACGGTTGCATGGATGCCGCCCGGCTTTACGAGTCGCCGTACACCGACTTCAGTCCGAAAGGGGTGGATGGAGTTTTCAGTCCGACCCAGGTGGATGAGCTGATTTCGATTCTCGACGAAGTGCGGAAGCGGGCGATTGCTTGAGTTTGCGGGGACTGCTGCACGACTGAATATTCGCGCGAAACAGAGCCTCATGACCACACCCGCCCCGCCACTGCCGAAGAAAAAGCGCAGGTTCTTGACCATTGGCTGCTTGTCCCTACTCGCGGCCCTCGTCCTTTTCCCGGTACTCGCGGGCGTCGCTCTCCTCAGTGCATTTGGGTTGATCCGCACCTATGCGGTTCCGTCGAACGGGATGGCTCCGGAGTTGAAAGCACGAGATCATCTCGTGGCGGAGGGTCTCACTTTGTTCGCCCGCAAACCACGTCGCGGAGATGTGATCATCTTCAGGACGGATGAAATTCCGGGACTCCGCGAGAAGACGATTTATGCGCAACGCGTGGTCGGCGAGCCGGGCGACCGGTTGCGCTTTGAGGGCGACAAGCTCTTTGTGAATGGGGAGGAGACGGAGATGCGGAACTCAGAAGGTCCGATCAAATATATCTGGCCTTCCGTCAGCCCGAACTTCGGCCGTCCATGGGAGCAGGAGGTGCCCAGGGGCTTTTACTTCACCGTGGGAGACAACTCGGCCAACAGCATGGATAGTCGCTCGTTCGGTCCGTTTCCTGCAAAGAACGTGGTGGGCCGGGCGGTGTTCCGGTACTGGCCGCTGAGCCGGATTGGCGGGATCGAGTAGGAACATTGTGTAGGGGCGGATCTCTGCGGAGGTGTTGCGCGTGGGCGGAGTTTATCGACGCAGGTGCCGCCTCCAGCTTTTCCTCCACCCGCACTAAACGTGAGAGACTCAGGCCGCCTGGGCGAGTGCGCGGTAAAGGGGGGTGGGGAACGGGACAACTTTCGATGTGTCAGCGTGTGACTGAAGTTCGCGGATGACCGCCTGGAAGAGTTCCGGCCGGGTGAGGCGACGGAGAGAATCGGCGATGCCGAAGGTGCGCCAGTCGCCACGGAAGAGATGGGCAGCGCGGAGCAGGGCCGCGTTGCGTTCGGTGCGGGGAAGGGAAGCGAGCCCGATGGCAAGTTCAACTGCTCGCTGTTCGGTGCGGAGTTCAGCGGCGAGAGACGCTGCGAGTGCGGCGACATGATCGCGGCTCGGGGATCGGCGCAGACTCGCGGTCACTGCGGTCACGACGTTTCCAAACAGCGAGCGATCGGAGCGGAGGGAGAACGAGTGCGAATTCATGATGCGTCGAGATTAGCGGTGCAGCGTGAAGTTCTGGAATTAGCCGACGGGCGTAGAGGGGCGAGGGATGGAAATGGCCTTGTATGTGAGGCGATCCGGGGAGAGGGGGGGCGCAGATCCTAGGAAATATGCGGGTTTGCGGCTGGGTGTGCCTGCTGCTGCGGTCGTGAAAATCACGGGCGGCACACGTACGCCAAAAGGCGTAGGCGAGTTGTGTGGAGCGGGGCGCGCCCGTAGCGTAGCCATCCTGGCTGCGGGTGCCCCGACCATCCTGGTCGGTGGCTGATCACCGTGGCCGTTCTGCAGTATTCAAAAAGAGGAGAAGGGTAGCTTGTGCGCACCCCGTGAAGCGCGCAGGACTCGGAGCAGGATGCTCCGGTCACCCGCAGCCAAGATGGCTGGCGCTACGTTTCCTACCTCGCGCTCAAAACCTCGATCGCCCGGAACGCCGCCGCTGAGCGATTCTCCGCGCCGACTTTCTCAAACACCCTCTCGAGGTGCTTCTTCACCGTGGCCGCGCTGGTGTCGATGATGATCCCGATCTCTGCGTTCGTCTTCCCCTGTGCTACCCAGAACAACACCTCCGCCTCGCGCGGGGTGAGGCCGAAATGCTGCTGCAGCGGTTCGGGAGAATCGAAGACGGGTTTCAGTTCCACCTGTGCCTGAAATCGATCGAAGCGCGCGGCAATCGCGGCGAGCAGATCGATTCGTGACGAAATTGGCCCGCAGCTCCCCGATTTCCTGCTCCGCTCTCAGGCTTTGTTCGAGGTCCGCACGAGCTTTCTCCAGTTCGTCATTCACCCGCAGCAGCGCCGCGGTCCGTTCCTGAATCCGGAGTTCCAGCGCTTCATTCAGTGCGCGGAGTTCCTTCTCCATCTCCATGCGCGGAGCGATGTCGCGCAGATAAGCGGTAAAAAGCGGGCGTGCGCCGACGCAGGTTTCGGTGATGGTCAACTCAACCGGAAACTCGGTGCCATCGGCGCGGATTGCGGTGATCTCGATCCGTTGTCCCAATACCCGTGCTTCGCCTGTGGCGAGATACCGCGCCAGACCCTTTGCGTGCGCCTCGCGATAGCGCGGCGGCACAATCGTGTCGGAAAGAAGCGTGCCGACAGCCTTGGCTCTCGGAATATGAAAGGTGCGTTCCGCCGCAGGGTTCCACTCACGGATCACTCCATCGGCGTCCATCACGATGATGGAATCCAGAGCCGACTCCAGAATCGCGCCTTGAAGGGCCTCACGTTCCGTCGAAGCGAGAGGTGCGACCGGCACCGGTGCATGCGGGGTGGAAGACGCGACCATGATTACAACTGTTAAATATCAGTGCATCTTCTTAAGGAAGAGCCGTGGGCGCGTCTAGGAGTTTGCTGCGCTCTCTGGCATGACCGCCCTGCCGCCGGGAAGTATGGCGATGGAGTAGTCAGTGCTCAGGAGCCAGTATTCAGTTCCTCATTTGTCCATCCCTCAACCCTCAACCCTCAGCCCTCAACCTTCATGACACTCGTCTCTCGACACCTGTCGCGCCTCGTGACATTTGTGCCGATGCCATGAAAAAACTCCTGTTTGCCCTCGCCTCCGCAGTTGCTCTCGGCGCTGTTGCGCATGCCGAAGACGCCAAGGAAGTCGCCGTGCTCAAAACGAGCAAAGGTGAAATGGTGATCGAGTTCTGGCCCGATGTGGCGCCGAAGACCGTTGAGAACTTCAAGACCCTCGCCAAGAAGGGTTTTTACGACGGCACCGCGTTTCACCGCATCATCAAGGATTTCATGATCCAGGGCGGCGATCCGCTGACCAAGGACAAGGCGAACGAAGCACGTTTTGGCACGGGTGATCCGGGCTACAAAATCAAGGCTGAGTTCAGCAATAAGAAGCACGAGAAGGGCGTGATCTCCATGGCCCGTGGCGGAGATCCGGATTCCGCTGGCAGCCAGTTCTTTATCGTCCATGGAGACGCCTCGTTCCTGGACAACAAGTACACCGCTTTCGGCAAGCTGATCAAAGGCGAGGATACCCTCGACAAGATCGCGAATACGCCGGTGACCTCCAACCGTGGAGAGCGGAGCAAGCCCACAGAGCGCGTCGAACTGGAGAGCGTAAAGATCGTTCCGGCTGACCAGGTGAAGTAAGTAGCGCCTCCGCTACTCACGTTTTTAACCAGTGCGAGCCTCGCAAACGCGAGGTCTCGCACGATTTTTCTCTACGATGTCCGCGCAACCAAAGAAAGTGAAGATCGGCCTCGTGCAGATGACCTGCTCGATGGATCCGAAGGAAAACCTGGAGAAAGCAGTCGCGAAGGCGCGCGAGGCGGCCGACAAGGGCGCCCAGATCATCTGCCTGCAGGAACTTTTCACCTCGGTCTATTTCTGCCAGATCGAGGATCATAAGTATTTCCAGCTCGCCGAGGAGATTCCCGGGCCGAGCACAGAGGCGCTGAGCGCGGTCGCCCGCGAGAAGAATGTGGTGATCATCGCCTCGCTCTTCGAGAAGCGCAGTGCAGGCGTGTACCACAACACGGCGGCGATCATCGATGCGGACGGCAAATACCTCGGGAAGTATCGCAAGATGCACATCCCGGATGACCCGGCCTTTTACGAGAAGTTCTACTTCACCCCGGGTGATCTCGGGTTTCAGGCATGGGAGACGAAGTACGCCAAGATCGGCGTCTGTGTCTGCTGGGATCAGTGGTATCCCGAAGCCGCGCGTCTCACTGCCCTCCGCGGTGCGCAGATCCTCTTTTACCCCACCGCCATCGGCTGGCATCCGGGCGAAAAGGCCGAGTATGGCAAGCGTCAGCACGATTCCTGGGAGACGATCCAGCGTTCCCACGCGATCGCGAACGGCTGCTACGTGGCGGTGCCGAACCGCGTTGGACACGAAGCCCCGGACGGTGGTCCCGGCATCGAGTTCTGGGGACAGAGTTTCATTGCCGATCCTTCCGGCCAGATCCTCACCAAGGGATCGACTGATAAGGAAGAGATCCTGATCCAGGAGGTCGATCTCGACGCGCTCGATACGCAGCGCACCCATTGGCCATTTTTCCGCGACCGGCGCATCGATGCGTACGACGGAATTCAGAAGCGTTTGATTGATTAATAGACCCACGAATGGAGACACCCGAAGCACCTGTCGTCACCCCCGCATCCCTCGGCTACCGTATGCCAGCCGAATGGGAACCACATGAAGCTACCTGGCTCTCGTGGCCGCGGCCGGACGGCATCTCCTTCCCGGATTCCTATCAGCGCGTCGCCCCCACGCTGGCAAAAATGGTCGATGCGCTCGCCGGATCGGAGCGGGTGAACATCAACGTCTGCGACGAGGCGCACGAGGCGGAGGTGAAGAAGCAGCTCGCGAAAGCGCGGGCGAAGTCGGATCACGTCCAGTTCCTCCGCATCCCGATCAACGAGCCGTGGTGCCGCGATCACGGCCCGATCTTCGTCACCCGCAAGGAAGATCCGAAGGTGGCGATCATCGACTGGGATTACAACGCGTGGGGATGGAAGTATC
>CBINJX010000093.1:0-9950 GCA_966251085.1 uncultured Verrucomicrobiales bacterium | reverse complement strand
TTCATCGAGCGTCAGCGTCACTGCATAGAGTGTGCGGCCGGGAAGTTCATGCAGTTCACCGAACTGACGGACTAGCCGGTTAAGCCGCTCGATCTCGGGAACTTCGGCGCGGAGGCAAATAGAAATGCTTCCCTCGTGCATGTGGGCCGGTTGTGACAAAGCCCGCGAGCCAAAGCAAGCCCGCGGGCATATAAGAGCCATGCAGCCGGTACGGCTGCATGGCTCGTGAAAGAGACAAACTGATAGTGAATTCTTATTCCGCTGCGGGTGCAGCTGGCGCCGGAGCTCCAGCATCACCGGGCTCAACATTCCCTCCCTGACGCTTTTCTGCAGGAGTTACGACGTCCACATCCGGCACGGTGATTTCTTTCTTCTCCTTCTCGACCTTCACGTCCGGACCTTCCACGTCATACTTTGGTACCTGGCCGCCTTCCACCTTCACTTCCGGCATTTCACCTTCCTGTGTTTTGCGGACCTCGCAGGCCGTCATTCCCACAGCTGCGGTAGCGATAGCAATTGCTGACAAATAACGAACGATCTGATGCTTCATTGTTAAGTAGTCCATAACGCTACCCTAGGCATCGGGGCGGACTGCATCGGCGGGTGCCTGAACCTGAAAACGGCAGTTGAGAACAACCAACGAGCGGGGCGCGGGAAAGCGGGAAGAAAGTACTCAGTGCTCAGTGCTCAGTACTCACAGGAGTGGCGAATGCACGGGGGACGCTCGCTTCTGTTTGAGGAAACACGCTCCTGCGCCGCTTTCAGGGCGCAAACCGCTTTTGACCGGCTACCCAGGGCGGCGTATCGCCTGCTCCCGAGACTGCGGGAGTCGGCGAGACTTGCCCTGGGCTATTGTCCCTGCCCCTTTCAGGAGCGGCTTTCCCGAGGATCGATGCCGCAGGTTTAAATAGCACGCTTTCTGCCAAACACTATTGGGTGAACGGCTGTTCGGCTTTGTTTGAAATACAAAGCCCTCATCCTGAGTTTCCAGAGTGATCTTTTCAGAAATCCTACTGCCGTTTTAAGGCTGAAAGTAAGTGGAGAGCTGAAGGCGTAGTATTGAGATCAACCGGCCGAGATCCGTTGGAATGCACTTCCATTTCCGATGCCGAAAAAGAAACGAGCCACACCGCTTTGGGTGCGGTGTGGCTCGAAGGTTTACGGCAATCCGAGGATCTTAGTCCGCCAGCACAGGGCCGGAACTGCTGTCGGGTTGCTCAGTCTTGATCGGTTTTTCAGTGTTCATGTTTGGGTGAGTCAAAAAGCCGATCTACTTATGAGCAGCCCTGGGAGGTGCCGCACTCGGTACAGACACCACAAGCGCCGGCACGGATCACTTTGCTGGAGCCGCAATGCGAGCAGGTGGTGTCCATGAACATGTTGCCCAGAGCCGCCTGCACCCGCTCCGCATGAGTGCCTGCGGCAGCATGGCCGTAGTGACCGTTGGTGTGTCCGTTGGAAAGGACCGCCTTGGGTGTTCCTTCGGAGTTTCCGGAATGGGTGATGATGTCGATGATCTCCTTCTCCGCAGAACGAGCGAGATCAGGCACTGGCCGGTTCACGGCTTTCTTATCGATCTCCGCAAGTTCCTTCAGCGGAAGCTCCTGCTGCCCTTTATTCGGTGACGTCGCCTCCTTGTAGCCCTTGATGAACTGGCAGGCGAGCCAGCGGAACACGTAATCGGTGATCGATGTGGCATTCCGGATATCTGGATTCTTTGTAAAGCCCGACGGCTCAAAGCGCTGATAAGCAAACTTCTTCACCAGCGACTCGAGTGGCACACCGTATTGGAGAGCAATCGAGGTAAGCGTGGCAACGGTGTCCATGAGGCCGCCGATCGTGCTCCCTTCCTTGTTCATCTGGATGAACAACTCGCCCGGTTGGCCGTCCTCGAAGAGGCCAACTGTGAGATACCCCTTGTGCCCGGCGATCTCGAATTTATGCGTCAGGGAAACGCGCGTTTCCGGCATGCGGCGGCGCACCGGTTCCTCACATTTGACCCGGAGGGATTCGACCTCCTTCTGGAGATCAACGATTCGGGCCTCGAGTTCCTGTTTCTCCGCCAGCACGGCATCGACTTCCGCGACTGCGAGTTCAGCGCCTCCGGAGCTGTGAGCCTTCTTGTCCGTCGAGAGCGGCGCAGAGCGTTTTGAGCCGTCGCGATAGATCGCAATGGCTTTCAGGCCGAGCTGCCACCCCTCGATGTAGGTGTTCATGATATCCTCGATCGTGGCCTCGTTCGGGAGGTTCACGGTCTTGGAGATCGCTCCGGAAAGGAACGGCTGGGCCGCCGCCATCATCTTGATGTGCGCGCGGTAATGCAGCGAGCGCTTGCCACGGAACGGCTTGAACGCACAATCAAAGACCGAGAGGTCTGCTTCGCGCAGGCCGGAATGGATGATCTCCCCCGTCTGCTCGTCACGCACGTCCTCGATCGTATCGAACTTGTCGATATGAGCGATGATCTTCTCGATCTCGGAAGCCCCATAGCCGAGATTCTGGAGCGCGGGTTTCACGGTCTGATTAACGATCTTCAGCATGCCGCCGCCGGCAAGCAGCTTGTACTTCACCAGTGCGATGTCGGGCTCGATGCCTGTCGTGTCGCAATCCATCAGGAACCCGATGGTACCGGTCGGAGCGAGCACGGTGACCTGCGCGTTGCGGTAGCCATGCTTCTTGCCCGCTGTAAGTGCGGCATCCCAGCAACGCTGCGCTTCTTCTTTCAGATAAGCGAACCGTGGGCTGTCCTCAATCTTCGCCACGTGCTCGCGATGCAGACCGATGACCTCCAGCATATAAGGTGCATTGGTCTTATCGACAGGATCTGAAACTCCGGAGCAGCGCGTCTCGAGATACCCCGGGAAAGGGTCCTTCGCCTTTGCCATCTGAGCCGACTGCTCATAGGCGTGGCCGGTCATGATCGCCGTGATCGCCCCTGCCAGGGCGCGGCCTTCCTCGGAGTCATACCCGAGTCCGTAGCTCATGATCAGCGCCCCGAGGTTGGCGTAGCCGAGGCCCAACGTGCGGAAGATATGGGAGTTCTCCGCGATCTCCTTGGTCGGATAGCTGGCGTTATCGACGATGATCTCCTGAGCGGTAATGAAGATACGGACCGCGGCCTTGAATCGCTGAACATCGAAGGAGCCGTCCGCCTTTTTGAACTTCATCAAGTTCAGCGACGCGAGATTGCACGCCGTGTTATCAAGGAAGAGGTACTCCGAGCAGGGATTGGTGGAGTTTTGGCGAGCAGTTCCCTTGCAGGTGTGCCACTTGTGAATGGTGGTATCGAACTGCATGCCCGGGTCGCCACAGACCCAGGTGCCTTCCGCAACTTTGCGGAGCAACGTGCGGGCATCCTTCTTCTCACAAGGCTGATTCTTGGTGACCGTCCGCGTCCACCATTCCCGTCCTTCGATCGCAGCCTGCATGAACTCATCGCTGACGCGAACCGAGAGGTTCTCATTCTGATACATGATCGAGCCGTACGCCTCCCCATTATAGGAGCCGTCATACCCCTGCTCGATCAGTGCCCACGCCTTCTTCTCCTCCTTGGTCTTGGCCTCGATGAACTCCTCGATATCCGGATGCCAATCCTTCAAGGTATTCATCTTCGCCGCGCGACGGGTCTTGCCGCCGGACTTCACCACATTGGCTACCTGGTCATAAACCTTCAGGAACGAGAGCGGTCCACTGGGGCGTCCGCCGCCCGAGAGTTTCTCACGGGTGGAGCGGAGGGTGGAAAGATCCGAACCGGTGCCGGAACCATACTTGAAGAGCATCACCTCGGAGGTCGCGAGACGCATGATGTCCTCCATGGTGTCGTCAACCGCCTGGATGAAACAGGCGCTCCCCTGCGGATACTCATATTGAGTGGGAGCGCGGCGGGCGTACCCGAGTTCGCGATCAAAGAAGTAGTTCCCCTCACCCTTTCCCTGACCGGTTTTATATTGGTGCCACAGGCCGACATTGAACCACACCGGTGAATTGAAGGCACCGTGCTGGTTCAGGCAGAGCCAGGTGAGATCGGTGTAGAAGATCTCTGCGCTTTCCTTATCAGCAAAATAACCGTCCTGGATGCCCCAGTCCGTGATGGTGCGAGTGACCCGGTGGATCAGCTGGCGCACGGAACATTCGCGTCCGCCCTTGTAGGGATCTGTTCCCGCCGCGATGTCACCATAGAAATACTTCGAGACCGCAATCTTCGTGGCGAGCGCGCTCCACCCTTTCGGCACCTCCACATTCTCCTGCTTGAAGATCGCCTTCCCCGAATCGTCCGTGATTTCTGCCGTCCGGTACTCCCACTCGCATTCATCGAAAGGAGCAATGGCGGGATTGCTGAACGTGCGCTGGAACTTCAGTCCGGCGGAGGCGCGTTTTTCAGGCTCTGGCGAAGTGCCGAGGCGCGCTGGGGAACGACGTGCGGTTTTGAGTTTCATCAGGCAGCAGTGTTGCAGGCAGCGTTGTTGGGACTGTGGGGGTGACGCTTATCTTTTCTTTTTTCAGTGGAAAATTGGTCGTGCGAATAACTCGCAATATATTGGTGAATATACTGTGAATAACCCCGAATAACCACAGCCTATTGTGGTCGGAAAGCCGGTAACCAGTCCCAGAAACGGCACCTTTGAACAAGGAAATTTGGCACTCAGAACCAAACTTTTACCTGTTTTTAGAGCGGCTGAGAAGGGCCCCCACTGAGCGCACGAGCCGTGCCACACGAGCATGCAGAAACAGGTCGAATGAGGCCGCGAATCGATCTATTTCTCACCCCGGGAGCACCTTCCGGAACGAAGAAAAAAGAGGCACCCGTTGCCGAGTGCCTCTGGCAGGAATGCCTTAAAGGCAATACGGGTTAGCTCGCCCCGCGTCCGGCTCGGTAAGCTGCCGCCATTTCGCGCAAAGCACGGCCCACCGGAGCATTCACGATCTCAACCCGAGTGCCGACCGGAACCATTTCAAAAAGCTTCACCACATCCTTGGAACGCATCCGGATACAGCCGTAGCTAGCCGGACGGCCGATCAGACGCTCTTCGGGAGTGCCATGGATATAGATTCCCCGGCCGTAAGCCCTGGAATTTTGCGACTCCAGCCCTCGGAGATGCATGATCCGGGTCACGATCGGATCACGACCTGGCGCATTTGGACGAAGAATCTCCCCCGTAAAGCGGCGTCCCTTAAACACCGCACCGAGCGGAGCATTTGCTCCCACTTTCGACGCCACAGCCAGAGTTCCCAGAGGCGTGGCATAGCTCCGCGGACGATCTCCCAGACCGAACTTCGAGGTGGAGATCGGAAACTGAGCCACCCGCAATCCGTTGTAGAGGAGCACCAGCTTCTGCTCCGGAACGCTCACCAGGATCGAGGGATTGGCTTTTGCAGCCTGAGGCAAGCCGAAAATGGCTAGAATTGCACAGAGAAAAGGAAGGGCGGGGCGGAAAAGCATGATAAAAATTGAGACTAGCAAAGGGAATGCCTGCCCTCTCTACTGCGCGACCGAGCGCCGAAAAGAGGTCATCGAGCGGGCCTTTCTGTAGTGAAGAGACCCGAGGCGGCACAACGCTTCCATGCACCCTGATAGTGCGCCAGGGATTTTACCTTACAATCACGCCAGAAAAAAAGGCGCTCCCGCCTTCAGAATTGCGGGAACGCCCTGAGAATCGAGAAAGTCGCTCTTTATGCGGACAGCTTCTCACCGCTATCCCGCCCCGGAAAGCGAAGCGCGGGCATCCACTGCGCCAGCGAGCAAAGCGCCACATAGCTGAAGCCGAGCTGGAACAAGATCAGGAACGGCACCGAAAGCCACTGATGATGCGTAATCGCGTAGAAAAGGAAGTACGAGAAGTATGCAGCAAAGGCCAACTCCAGGAAAGGCAGTACGCTTTTGAGCGGAATGTACCGAGACTTCTTCCAAGTCTGTGTCTTCTTCTCGATACCGTACTTCGGCGTGCGGGTGAATTCACTCTGATGCCCGAGCATCGCCTCGAGAACAGCGCGGGCATTATTCACTGCAAGGCCAACCCCCAGCGCCAGCAGAGCGGGCAGACAAAGGATCTCCTTCATCCAAGTGCGCGGATGCAATTCACGCTGCGTCACCAGATAGAAGATTACTGCCGGCATCGAACCAGCCACAAAGATCGCCACATTCAAAAGCGTGCTCCGGCTCCACTCCGGCAGCGAGGCACCCATATTCGGATGCATCAGCACACAGAGGCAGAATACGAGCAAATACGCGTAGTTCGAAGTCAGGTGAGCCGTAGCTTCAAGCTTGATGTACAGCGGCAAACGCGCACGCCAGACCGTGGGGAGCAGCTTGATACAGGTCTGGATCGACCCCTTGGTCCAGCGATGCTGCTGTGACTTGAAGCCATTCATATCCACCGGCAGCTCCGCCGGGGTGACGAGATCCGCGAGGAAAACGAAGCGCCAGCCCTTGAGCTGAGCCCGGTAGGAGAGATCCAGATCTTCCGTGAGCGTATCGTGCTGCCAGCCCCCAGCCTCTTCGATGCAAGAGCGCCTCCAGAGGCCTGCTGTTCCATTGAAGTTGATAAACCGGCCCGAACGGCTGCGCGCCGTCTGCTCCAGCAGGAGATGCCCGTCGAGGAACAACGCCTGCACACGAGTCAGCAGGGAGTAATTGCGGTTCAGATGCCCCCAACGGGTCTGGATCATGCCGACTTGAGGATCCGTAAAATGATGGATCGTTTTCTGCAGCATGTCCGGAGCAGGAACGAAATCTGCATCCAGGATCAGAATGAACTCCCCTCGGCAGCTCTTCATTCCGTTTTCCAGCGCGCCCGCCTTGAATCCGGTACGGTCTGTGCGATGGATCAGCTCGATGTCGAGCCCCCTGGCCTTCAGCTCTGCCACATGCCGTGCGGCGATTTCCGTGGTTTCATCCGTGGAATCGTCGAGCACCTGCACCTGGAGCAACTCCCGGGGGTACTGCAGCTCAGCCACGGAGCGGAGCAAACGCTCCACTACATACATTTCATTGAAGATTGGCAGCTGCACGGTTACGCGCGGCAGCTCCGCAAAGGCCGATTTTGGTTCGGGGGCGTTGCGACGATTCTTCAGAAATAGAAAGACGATGACGTAACGATGCAGGCCGTAAAGGGATAGCCCCGCAAGGACGACAAAGTAGCAAATTGTCCAGATTGTGTTTCCCAAACTTCCGTGCATAGATAGTTTGCGCCGTTCCCGGCGAAATTAAGGGCGGGATCATGACGGTAGGCGGGGGACGGTCAAGCGGGAAATCCTTGCCTTCGAGTGGCTCACGTCCACGGCATTACAGAGTAGCTGCTCTTATATTTTGGTGCTGCAATTGGCCGGATTTTCTCCCTGAATGCACTTTTGTGGAACCCGCCATGCTCCGTTGCGGGTGAACCTCCACTCCTTTTGTCGTCCCACGCTCCTCGCAAAATGAAGCCACGCGGACCCTTGCTCCTTCTGTTGAGCACACTCGTGCTCGCACCGCTCACCCTCCCTGCACAGCAGCTTCCCGCAGATGACTTGGCGCATATGCGCGAGGAACTCGGCGTAAATAATTTCACCGCCCCATCCATCGAGAGAGTTTTCCGGCAACTCTCGGCTCTGCAGCCGCTGAGATTCGAAAAACTGTGGCGGCAACCGCCTGGCGAAACACCCCAGAGCCGCGCCCAGATCGCACTGCTCACCGGATCGGTTATCGCGGACGGGTTCCTGGTGGTCAGCTCGGAAAAACAATCCCGCATCGAACCAGTCGCCCGGGCGCTCCTTCGCCTCACCAAGGGACTCGGGATCGGCGACCGCGTCACGAAACACGGCCAGGGAATCCTGGAACTCGCCGCCCGGGAACGATGGCCGGATGTACGTCGCGAGTTGGTCCATGCACAAGCGGATGCCGAAGCTGCCCTGCTCGCACTCAAGGATGAGGAGATCGCACATCTCATCGCGCTTGGCGGCTGGATCCGTGGCTTGGAAATCACGAGCGCCGCAGTCGCCGACCAATACACCCCCGAACGCGCCCAGGTCCTCGCGCAACCCGAGCTGCTCGATTACTTCACGGACCGGATGAGCACCCTGAACCCGGCACTCCAGCGCACGAAGCTAATAAAGACACTCCAGGGAAACACCGCAAAAATCCGGGAGATCCTCCAGCAGGCTGAAGGAAAACCTTTGAGCGAGGAGCAGGTAAAAGCCGTGCATGAGCGCGCCCGGGAGATGGCCAAAGCACTGGCGGCACACGAAGTGAACGAACAATGAATTCTGAAGTCCGCAAGTTCCGGGGGCTGGTCGATCGTTATCTCGATGAAACCCACCAGCTTTTCCCGCAGGATGCGAGTGAGCTGGGACTCCATCAGTTCGATGCACTGCTAGGTGACAACGACGCCCGGGTGCATCTCGCCCATCGGCGTCTGCTCGCCGAGATCCTGCGGGAGGTCGAGGCGCTGTCGGATCACGCTTTCACTGGAGACGACTGGCTCGACCGGCGCGGTTTCCTCGCCATGCTTCGGACCGGCCTGCACTTCAACAATCTCGAACATTGGCGGACCAATCCGCAGGTCCACTGCGACACGGCGGTAAACGCCATCTTCCACCTGATCGTCCGGAATGCTGACCGGCTGACCAAGATTCTCCCGGCTATCGAGAGCCGCCTGGCCAAACTCCCCACCTTCCTCGCGCAAGGCGCATCCTGCATCCGCAAGCCGGTGCCGCTCTGGACTCAGCTCGCAATCAAAAGCAGCGAAGGCGCCGCCGCATTCCTGGCCGAAATCGCCCCACAACTTGTCCCGCTCTCGCCCGATGCCGATCGCACGGAGCGTCTCATCCGCGAGGCAATCACCGCCTTCTCAAAATACGCCCGCTCAATCGCGGCAAAAGAACGCGGCGTAGCATCTGGATACTCCATCGGCCGGGAGAACTTCGAATTCCTCATTCGCGAACGCACTGGGCTCCCCTATTCACTACCCGAGGTGGAAGCGCTCGGAAACCGGCTCGTAAGCCAGCTCACTGCCGAGTTGCAAACTGAGGCGAAGAAATTCGGTCGCAAGAAGACCGCTCAGGTGCTCGAGGAAGCCGCGGCCCGCTGGCAGCCGCGCGAAGGTTCGCTGCTGGAAGAATACCAGCGGGTGACCGGGGAAGTCCGCGAGCATTTTGAAAAGGCGAAACTCGTCTCATTCCCAAAGGGCGAGCGCTGCAAGGTGATGCTCGTGCCGCCATTCCTGCGGCATCATTTCCCCACGGCCGCATATTCACAGCCCGGTGCTTTTGATCGCGATCAGACCGGGATCTTTTGGGTGAACGACCTGAGTCTGCATCAGCACACACCCGAGAAGAAAGCGGCGGAGGTCCGCCAGCATTTCGGCCTGGAGTTTACCTGCGCTCACGAAGCGTACCCGGGACATCATCTTCAGTTCTGCATCCAGAACCAGCATCCCAGCAAGGTGCGCCGGCTGTTCCATCACGCGATCTTTTATGAGGGATGGACGCTGTGGTGCGAGAAGATGTTGGTGGATCATGGAGTGATCGACCTTCCGGAAGCCCGACTCATCCAGCTGCACGATGCCCTCTGGCGCGCATACCGGATCGGGATCGATTGCGGGCTGCACGATGGCTCACTTACCTATGCCGGCGCCTGCAAACGGCTGCAGGAGGGAGTCGGCTTCACAGCGGCCCGAGCCCGAGCCGATGTGAATTGGTACACCTCTTCGCCCACGGTCCCGATGAGCTATCTGCTCGGCCGACTCGAGGTGGAGCGGCTCCATGGGTATCTGGTCGAGAACGAAGGATGGAGCCTCCGGAAGTTCAACGACTGGATCCTCAGCTTCGGTGCGCTTCCGTGGAGCTGGATCTGGCAGGCGCGGTTGCGGGGGAGCTAGGAAATCCTGCAAGTCTGCCCCACTTTGACCCGGCAGAGTGAGGCATGCTTCCAGCCAATAGTGTTCGGCAGGGCGGATGCTTCACTTTCAGGAGTG